>DAOVUR010000018.1 GCA_030632465.1 bacterium
AAAAAAGATCTCAAGAAGAATAGTAAAGCGAAACATATCTTCGTCTTCTTACATCGCCCTCTACAAGAGGATATCGAACCAACAAACTGGATGACAGAAATACATCCACTTATGGCCAAATATAATGTTAACACAGTCTTTGCTGGTCACTGGCATGTCTATCAGAAATCAGCAACCAGAGATGGTGTACGCTACATCATTACAGGTGGCGCCGGAGCACCAGTTGGCAGCTCAACATTACATGGCAGCTTCTATCACTACCTACTAGTGACCGTGCGTGATGATGACACATCTATCGCCCTTATAAAGCCAGGAAAAATTACCAACGAAGAGATTGTTAATCAGACTATCGTTAACAATACCAGAAAGATGACGGCTGAATTAACCACCATCTACCTACCAAAGGATATGACAAAACTTCCCGCAACACTGGACCTTGTTGTTAAAAACAGATTTGACGTACCAGTAACGGGAACATTGCACTTCACTAAAAACAAAACAACTCCATGGACTCTCCCAACAAATAACGTCATATCTATCATGCCTGGAGAAGTCGGAAAAGTTACATTTGGGCTTGAAAAAACAATCACTACAGAAAATTTAGATAAGCTGAATCCTGTACCGCGCATATACTGGGATTTAAATGTCGGAGAACTTAATTTTAACGTTGCCAGTAACAGGAGACAAAAACTTATTGTTGATGACTGGCCACATACAAGAGACGTAAGACGACTAGCCAACAGTAGCGTTTCAGTAACACCAATCGTGGCTCAAAATGAAATGACTGGCAATATAGCTACAACTGTAAACAACCCACTCAAGAAGCAAGCTATAACTGTAAAAACTGAATGGAAACTTCCCGAAAACTCCAGCTGGACATTACCATCTCAATTGACAAACAGTTATGATCTCAAACCCGGTCAAAAAGAGGTAACAGAAACAGCATTCACATTTAACGGCCAACGCAATCAACTATTCCCCCTCCCACACCTCAAGAGCGAAGTCTTTATTCAAGGTGGCCTCGCATGGCAAGAGTTACGTAGACTACCTATCAGAAGTGAAAATCTATTCGCTGGAAAAATAGTTACTCAACAGCTATACAAAACCAAAACTGCACCAAAAATAGATGGTATCCTTAATGATAAAGAGTGGAGAAAATGCCAAGTCATAACCAACCTTCTCTTAGAACATGCAGACGGCCTCTCATACTACCCAACAGAAGCACGTTTAACATACGACACTAACAATCTATATATGGCCATACGTTGCAAAGATGATGACCTGGAAAATTTAAGAACAAAATCGCGCAAGCATGATGGCGCCATATATAACGATGACTCTATAGAAATTTTTATCGATAGAAACTTCGACAAAGAAACATATTTTCAATATGTCATAAATGCTGCAGGCTTAATACTTGATGGTCGCAACAAGAACACATCATGGGCGGGCCCTATCACAAGCCAAACAGGACGTGAAAAAGACGCATGGACATTAGAGGTAGCCATACCGTGGCAGATGCTAGATTTGAAGCCACCAACAGCAGGAAGCCGGATCGGCTTCAATATCTCTCGCAACAAAATGCACATTCCGATAGAACACTCACAATGGTCACCAACCTTTGGTGACAATCATACACCATCCCTATTCGGCATTATAGAATTCAAGTAGCGACTAAAAATAATTATTTAACCTGTACAGATCACCAGAAATACGTTCTAATTTCTAAACAGCACCATTTTGATCATCTTTAAACAAGGAGCCAGATAATGACAAAGGAAACTATAGATTTAAAAGTAGAACAACTAGCCTCACTAGAGAGACCAAGACTTAAATATTCAGCTATTGCAAAGATATTTTTCTGGGGCATGGACCTCATCACAGGAAAAGAGACCACTCTTGCTAAAGCTAAACTCATCGAAACATTAGCCAGCCTCCCATATCGCGCTTGGGAGATACGTCAATACGCTATAATGACAAGAATATACCGTAATCTAAAACTTGTAAAACAAGCTGACGACATCATGTACTGGGCGCGCGAAGCACAAGATAACGAATATTGGCATCTAGTTGTGCTAAACGAAAAGATGAAAGAAGATGGCGTAAAAGATCCATGGTACCTACATCAGCCTGTGCCATTCTTGATTGTCTTATCTTATGTGATAATTACGCGCGTCATGGCATTTGTAAATATCCGCGCTGCCTTTCGCTTTAATGCCGCATTTGAAGATCATGCAGAACATGTATATGCACAGTTCATGAAAGACAATCCAGGACTTGATGACCAGCCAATGACCAACAGCGTCGTAAAAGAGTACGCCGATGTTGCAACTTGGGGTGACGTAGTTAGGCGCATCGGACTTGACGAACGTGACCACATGAATAACAGTTTTATCTTCGCCGGTGAATCTGAAAAGGTTGTCAAATATGCCGGCATGCCACCATCCCCCATCAAAGAAGAAGGCTTCCACTTCTAACGTACCTGTCCGAGCGTAATCCCGCCTTACGAGGTCATTGAGCGGCCTGTCGGGCGTAGTTACGCATTATGAGGTCATTGAGCGGAGCCGAAATGCCCTCATAATGCAAGAACGAAGCCTGAAACCAGAATCTCACCAGCAGAATATCGCTTGTATTCTAGTTGCTATACATATATTATGGCCACATGAATGATGACAACAATCGTACTGTACAATCACACCAAACAGTTCGCGCTACAGTCAATAGCGCAACTGTTGTCGCTGATCAAACTACAGCGACCGTCAAGTCACTCTGGAGTAAAGCTATTACTGTTAACTCCTCTCCTGACGTAACCATCAAAACCACACCAAAGAACCCTGCAGTAACTACTACCACCAGTATAAGCCCAACTCTACGCAAGCTTACTAAACCTGGAGATACAGATAGCAGTACAGCCAGCATCGACTTTGAGCTAGGAAACCTACTAGGACGTGGCGGTATGGGTGAAGTTTATACGGCACGTCAATCATCACTAAACCGACAAATAGCTATCAAGGTAATGGGTGACAGCGACAACAAAGATAGCGTTAACAGCTTTCTCTCAGAAGCCGTAGTAACTGGTAGCCTAGATCACCCGAATATTGTACCTGTATACGATTTAGGCAGCACTGAGAGCGGCTCTATTTTTTATGCAATGAAAGAGATCACTGGTCAGTCATGGGATCAAGCAATGCCCATAAATTCACTTGCACACAATCTACGAATATTCTTTTCCCTCTCTGATGCAGTTGCCTTTGCTCATAGCAAAGGTATTGTCCATCGCGATATAAAACCAGAGAACGTCATGCTTGGCGAATTTGGCGAGACACTTTTAGTCGACTGGGGTATCGCCATCACAACGGACAAAAGAAACAGACTAAACACTAGCCTAGCAGGAACACCTACCTATATGGCACCTGAAATGGCAAGTTGTAATTTTGACAAAATAGGTCCAGAAACAGACATCTATCTTCTGGGCGGAGTTTTATATGAAATTATTACAGGATTAAAACCACATACTGGTAAAAATATATTCGATACAATATCAGCCGCTATGGAAAATAGTATTCAGCCAAGCGATAAAAGCGGGGAACTTATTGAAATAGCCATAAAAGCGATGTCCACCGAACCAGCAGATCGCTACGCTACAGTAAAGGAATTACAAAACAGCCTACGTCTATATCTAAAACATGAAAAAAGCATAATAATCTCTGATGCATGCCATCTACGCTACAGTAACATCAACAGTGACTCCAACAACAATCTATATCAAGATCTTACAGAAATCATAGCTGGCTTCCAGCAGTCTATACAATTATGGCACGAGAACATTTCGGCTATAGGCGGACTTCGCGATACGCGACTAAATTTCATTACAGCTGCCATACAAAACGAAGACTTAACATTAGCGAAATCACAACTAACAGCCATAGCCGATGATGCCGAGCAATATGATTTTAAGCAGAACAGCGCAGAGGCTATCGACAACTTACACACAAAACTAAACAAAGCAGTAGCACACGCTAAAACAAAAGCTAGATTAACAAGATTTAGTGTTACTGCAGTAGCTTTAGCTGCGCTTGCAACAATTTGCATTACATATAGCGCATACTTTATAACCAGCAAAGATCGTGATAATGCAATAATCGCAAAGAAAAACGAAGTTAATCAACGGCAGAAAGCTCAAAAAGCACTGACAACAGCTCAGAACGCTACCTATTTCAACCAAATAGCACTAGCTAACAGCTATCTCGAAAATTTCAATCCTGCACATGCAGAGGATTTATTAGAAGCCACCCCCTCAAGACTACGCGGCTGGGAATGGGGCTACCTTGCCCACTTATGTAGACGCCCGCTACTAACCATAAAAAGTAATCTAGAAATACCAAGCAATATAGCATTTTCCCATGATGGCAAACTCGTCGCCGTTGTAGATTCCGGAAAAAAAATCAATATATGGAACAGCTTCACAGGAAAACCTATAACTACACTTAGTGCCTCTGCATTAGGCGGTATCTCTGATATAATATTTTCCACTGATTCCCAGCATATAATACTAGCAACCCACAAAGGCGGCATACGAACGTGGAATATTGCAGATGCCAAAGAACTCTTATTCACAAACCTACCAGAGTTTCCTGACAATCTTCAGGCAACATCTTTTTCACCCGATGGAAATATCTTTGCTGCTACTGCACGTAAGGGGCAATTATATATATGGAATCTTAAAACCAATGTGCGCTCTAGATCAGTGACATTACGCCCTGCGCCTACAGACATCAACTGCATAACCATAGTCAACAATGGAAAAAGCGTTGCATGCGGTAGCAATGATAGCATTATAAGAATTTATGATACGCAAACCGGAAGACTACAAAAAGAGCTACTATCACCCGTTACGCTATCCCCCATAATATCTATTTCCTCTTCACCCAACGGAGAATACCTTGCTGTTGGGACCAGTAGTAGACTTATTCAAGTGTGGAATATCCAGTTAGATAAACCATGCACAACAACATCCGCACACTATCTAGATGTTGCAGCTTTAACTTTCTCCGCCAACGGTAATAGGCTTGCATCTACTGGCAGTGATGGATCAATCAACATTTGGGACCCATACCTCACAACAGATTTCATAAGCCTCAAATTCAAAGCAGACTCACTACAAGCATTAGCATACGCCCCAAACAGCCGTACTGCCGCAGTAACCGGTGCTGACAACAGTGTCATTATCATCAGCACCGACAGCTGGAAACAGCAACAATCCCTATCGGGACACACTAAACCAATAACAGATATACGCTACAGCCCAGACAGCAAAAAAATAGTAACCGCCAGCAGAGATGGCACTGCTAGACTATGGGATATTGATAGTGGCACTACACTTCTAGAACTTAAGCATACATCACCTCTAACATCCGTAAGCTTCTCGGCTGACGGCACCCAGATATTAACTACTGATGATAACACTGCACAACTATGGAACATCCTAAATGGTGAATGCCTTGCTACACTAAAGGGCAAAATCGGCAACTTCAAAACCGCAGCCTTCTCACCTGACGGTAATCTCATGCTAACAGGCGGCAACAATCTCACATTATGGAACAGAACAACTGGGGAAAAAGTTCATCACATAAAACCGCTTTCTAGCGATATAACTTGCGCAACCTTTTCCCCTGACGGAAAGCTTATTATCACTGGCGATCAGACAAGCGCTATATTATGGGATACAGCAACCGCAACAAAGAGATTCACCCTCTACGGCCACACTGGCGCAGTGATTTGTGTCGGTTTTTCACCTGATAATAAACGCGCCATAAGTGGCAGTCTACACTCATCATATATCTGGGATACAGAAACTGGGCGTGAGCTCCTTGCTTTACCTCACACTAACGGATGGACAACAGCAATCGCATTTTCACCTGATGGCACGCAGCTACTAACAAGTCATAGCGACGGAACCATAACATTGAAAAAAGCACTTTCAAGCAGTAGCACCACGCAATCACTTAAGCAGAATAAACAGTCGGCATATCAAATGTGGCGACAGGCTCACAAATAAAATTAATCTTGTTGCCACACATAAACAATGGCATAGTTAACTTGTTACAAAAACTACAGACTATATTAAACAAAACAGGCAGGAATATCAAAAGAGATGATCTTAACAACTATTAGACAGTTATTACTATCAAATGTTGGCTTTGTGATTTTGCTAGATAATACCGAAGATGAACGTTCCCTACCCATCTTTATCGGTGCAGCAGAAGCACAAGCTATTGCATTTCAACTAAACAATGTTGATATGCCACGCCCGCTAACACACGATCTCTTTATCACCACCTTGACTGCCGTCGGATATAGTATTGAAAAGGTGGAAATCTACGACCTGCAAGATGGCACCTTCTTTTCCAATATAATATTGGTTAATGAAAGTAGCGAGATAACAATAGACTCTAGACCAAGTGACGCAATTGCACTTGCTATCCGCAGTAATGCTCCTATTTTTGTCAGCAAGGAAGTCATGGATAAGGCCGGTCGTATATTTACTGATAATGATGAAGAAACAACTGCACAACAGCATACAACAGGTACACAATCGCAAGAAAAACCGTTGCCGCATGTTCCGCCATTAAAAAAACTTGAACACAGCCTTGAAAAAGCTATTACAGACGAGCGTTATGAGGATGCCGCGAAACTACGTGACGAGATTAATACTCTTAAAGATTCTCATACAGGAAATTAATATCAAACAATAGAAGTATTTACAAAGCTAAGCTTTGCAGGTGCCTCAATAAATAAGGACTAAAGATGATCACAGAAAGTATCAAAAAGATAGAAGCTAGAATACACGACTCAAAATCAATCTCCGGTGATAAACAAGATGAACTATTAGTGCTTTTAGATAACCTGAAAAAAGAGATCAACCTGTTGCCTGAAGGCAATAACGAATCTGTTGAAAGCATGACTGGTTTCATGGAAGTCTCAACTATAGAGGCTATGCGCACAGAACAAAACCCTCAATTAGTAAGTCTTGCACTTGAAGGCTTCTCCTCTTCATCACGTGAATTCGAATCCTCACACCCCAGCCTAACAAACTACGTAAACAGAATCTGTGATATGCTATCAAACCTCGGCATATAATATGGTGGTAGCGGAGAAAAATGAGACTATTACGAATACTAACCGCCGCCCTTGTAGGAGTGACTGCTGTCGTCTGGATATTTACGACGTTCATAGTGCGTGATCATCACATCCACATAATACGCCAACCTGACTCTACGATTCTGTACGCGGTTGATGACGGCAAGACATTCGACTCGCCAGAGTCATGTATACAGCACTGCAAGAGCCGACGCGGCTGGAATCTCAGAAACACAGTACGCATCTCAACGGATGGCTCTGTTAACACAAATACACTTCAGCACTTGGGAGACATGATGTGCCACCACAATATCTACCCCACTACCATAGAAACCAAGAGTGAAGGAGGGACCATGACATGGGAGTACCAGCCCAGTCCATATCTAGAAGATTATAGCCGACAACAAGAGTATTCCAACCAATGAATACAAATAACTCTAAGACTGTTCTGCAACTACTGCTTCTTCTGGATGCGCAAGATCAACACCTTTTTTGACCAAGTATGCTTTTAGTTTCTGAGCCTTACTACTTTCTTGAGAATCTGAAGAATCATCCCCACCACTATCCGGTACAGTACTAAGTATCTCAGGAGGCAGCGATTCCATAACAATATCACCATCAACAGCATGTGCATGAAGATACTTCACAACACCTCGTAATTCAGCAACATTGCCAGGCCAGGCATAATTTTGTAATGCACTACGAACATCTGCAGCTATCCCCGGCACAGGCTGTCCTTCCTCTAGCAAGTCATTAAGAAAAAACCAGATAAGCGGTATAATATCATCCCGCCGTTCAGCCATTGCACATATATTAATCGAAATAAGGCTTATCCGACGATATAGCTCTTCTAAAAATTTTCCATCAAGAGTTGCTGTTTTAAGACATGTTGATGATGTAACAAGAAATCTCACATTAACATCAATAACCCCCTTGTCGGCACCGGCATCAATCTTTTTCTTACAAAGAACATCCAGCAATAAGTTCTGTATTGTCATAGACAATGACTCAACATCCTCAAGAATCAAAGTGCCATCTTCCGCACCTAAAACTCCCGTGCCTATCATCTTGAGATCTTCAGGATCAGAAGCTGTCCCGGTAAAAGCAGTAGTAGCGACCGCATCATCGGAATCTAGATCAGAACAACTAAGCACGACACAAGGTTTATCTTTGCGGGAGCTATTGGTATGTATTGCCTTAGCAAATAGAGTTCTCCCTGTTCCAGCCTGTCCCTGCAGTAGTACAGAAGTATCAGTTGGCGCCACTAACTCAATCATACGACACGATTCTTTAATATTTGGGCTCAAACAGATAATGCAGCCAAATGCGCAATTCTCCTTAACAATACTATCCATCTCAGATGCCGACACCATCTCCTTATTACCAACTAGAGCTCGGTCAATCACCTCTATAAACTCTTCAACTTTAAATGGCTTCGTGAGATAGTCGTACGCCCCCATCTTTAATGCCTCGAGCGCTGTATCAACACTGGCATAGGCCGTCATCATAATAACTGGTAATTCAGGCTTATTAGATTGTAGTTCCTGCAACAGGAATAGACCACTTAACGGCTGCATTCTAATATCAGAAACAACCAAGTCCAGATCACCCTTTTCAATCTCTTCCATAGCATCTGCCACTGTACCAGCAACAGACACATCATGCCCCTTGATTGTGAGAATCTGACGTAGCACCGCACAAAAATTCTTCTCATCATCTACTAGAAGTATTTTGCCCATCTTAAATTCCTTTAATTCCTTATCACTAAATCTCTATTGATATTGCGCATGTAGAATACCTATTTCTCAAAAAGATGCAAGGATTGTAACACAAAAGTATTCATAATACCCATAATATAACTTCTCTGCCCAATACTATTTACCACTTTCCTTTTCTACAGTTCTGCAAGTTCCGGTATAGGAAAAAGGAATTTGAAGACAGTACCAGTGTCTATTGTACTTTGCACAAACAAACCACCCTTGTGGTTACGCATAATACTAGGCACAGATGCCAAGCCCAAGCCGCGCCCAGAGGGCTTTGTACTAAAGAATGGCTCAAAAACACTTGTCATAGTTTCTTCATCCATACCACACCCATTATCAGATACCTCCAACAAAACAAAACTACTACACGTAGGCATCTCATCAAAATAAAACTTATCAATCTCTACATCCGCCAACGCAACTACCGATGTTCGCATAGTTATAGATCCAGCCGGACCAGAAATTGCATCTGCAGCATTTGTAAGAAGATTAAGAACAATCTGACGTACCTGCGAAACATCAACCGTAAGTAAAGGTAGCGACTCATCCAGATCATATATTCTTTCAACTTTATCCAACACCGAGACATCAAGTAACCGATCGGTCTCCTTAACAATATCGGTTATGTTAGCCGGTTTTAAAACAACAGCTCCTTTACCAGAATACGCCAACATCTGCTGACATAGCTCGGTAGCCTTATCACACGCACTACCAATATCTTCTAAGCTACTGTTTAAATCAGCATCTTGATCACCTCTCATCGCCATCAAATCAATATTACCACGTATAACCATTAAGAAATTATTGAAGTCATGCGCAACCCCACCAGCCAAAGCCCCCAAACTTGCCAATTTATGACGACGCTGTAGCTTCTCCTCTATTCTATGCTGAGCTTCCTCTGCCTGATCGCGTCTAGAAATATCCCGTAATAAAACTACTCGTCCTTGACCTCCAGCCAACTCACAAGAGATCACTTCCAGAATAATTTTCTCACTCCCCTCACAAACACCCTCAGCTCTACCAACATAAAACCCCTGCTGGTCTATAGTATCATCAATACTCTTCTCCGGCGTATCCATATAGGAATATAAAAAATCCGTACTTTTACCAACAACATCAACAACATCATAACCGAACATACGTTTAACAGATGCAGTACATAACCCAATAATATGATCACCCCCAACAACCATCAAGGTGTCTGGGCTAATACTGGAAATGATCTGGCTAAGTTCAACAGCCTTCTTGCAACTTGCACGCCATCTAATAAAGGCAACAACCATAAGTGTAGCAAGCCATAAAAAAAGAACATTGATAATCATGCGCGTGACCACGAGGTCATTTTCCCCATCAAAAACAGCTGTGATCTTACTACTAAAATTAATTACGACATTGAGGAACAGCATCGCTATTGCAATACCAAATGCAACACATAGATCTAATAATGCTCGACTATTACCGGACAAAAGATCGACCGACTTGCCAATTGAGTCTGTATTGAAATTATTGCTCATCTTTTTCTGACTAGACATTAACTACCCCTACCCCATATTTTCCATTAAACATCCACAAAATAGACCATATTTATATCAAAATACAACACGTATTGTGTCTAACTATATCAATAATACAAAGAACTAACAAGCACTACCTCATCTATTTACAACCGCCGAGCCTTACACCTAGGCGAACTGCTTCATATAAACTGTCAGGAGATGCAACCCCTTGCCAAGCAATGTCAAACGCCGTTCCATGATCAACGGATGTACGCACTATCGATAACCCTAAAGTTATATTCACTCCCTTATCAAAAGCTATCATCTTAAAAGGTATTAACCCCTGATCATGATACATACAGACAACCGCATCCGTCCCCCTCAATAAGGCTGGCACAAATGCAGTATCGGGCGGCAAAGGACCAAACAGATCGACTCCCTTCGCCTTTGCGGCTTCAATAGCCGGCACAATAATGCTCTCTTCTTCACCAGCACCAAATAGACCATGCTCGCCAGCATGAGGGTTTAGTGCACAAACCGCAATACGCGGTGCTCTTCCTCTCATTGTCAGCATCGCCTCATGAGTCAACTCAATCACATCAACTATACGCTCATTACTAATAGCCCCAACCACCTCGCCATAACCCATATGAGTCGTAACAAGACTAACCGTCAACTCATCGGATGTAAGCATCATACAAGTACGCCCAGAACTTGCACGCTCAGCAAATATTTCCGTATGGCCTGCATAATCAATACCAGCTAGCCGAAAAGCCTCTTTATGTATCGGTGCAGTAACAACCGCACATACCTGACCTGCTAAAGCAGCATCAATAGCACTGTTAATGTAAGCAAAAGACGCTGCACCACAGCCCGCATCTACCTCCCCAGACTTAATCAACGCCCCATCTATACAATCACAATCAACAACAGACCCAGCACCAGCAGAACGCTTACCGTTCATCCATTCTGCCAACGATATAATTTCTGAATCAAATGGTATAGCCATCTGCTCCGACAGACGTTTCATAACACTTTGATCACCAAAAACAACCGGCGTACACTCCTTAAGAATATCTGCATCATTCAAAAGACGTAAACACAACTCCGGGCCAATCCCTGCTGGATCACCCATAGTAATTGCTACCGGAAAATTAGAATTTTTATCTTTTGTCACTATACACTTTCTCCATCACTTCCGAAATGCTCATAGCCACGCCCTACCAAGACCCTGCTGCCGCCATCTCTATCTACTATTCTAAGCAGATCCTTCTGATCCGTGATAACACCTATACATGTGCACTTCAAATCAAACTTCTCATTCCACAACCGACAGAATTCATCACTATCGTCTGCGGCAATAGTAAAAAGCAACTCGAAATCTTCACCATCATATAACGCATGATCCAAAGGAGCAACTACATCACTGCTGCCGATCAAAACATCACTAATCGGGATTTTCGTTTCTTGTAACTCACAACCCACATCACTCATCTTCAACAGCCGACGTAAATCAGAAGCCAAGCCATCACTAACATCCATCATCGAAGTCGCCCAGTCTCTCAACCACATACCCTGCTCCACTCTCGGCTCAAAGTTCAAATGTCGACCTAAAATACTCCCACCCAATGCACCAGTAACAAACAGAAAGTCTCCCGGCACAGCACCTTTTCTCTGAACAGCTTTCTCGTGCGGCACAACACCCATTCCGAAAACATGAAGCTCCAAGCTCTTACCCTCAGCAACATCACCACCAACAATGACCACCCCAAATCTCGATGCTACCTTATTAGCACCACGATAAATTTCATCAATATCAGTAACTAAAGTCTTAGGCGAGGTTACAACATTTATTAATATCCAACGAGGCTCCGCCCCCATAGCAGCCAAATCACTAAGAACGCGCCCTACTGCTTTGTGCCCAACAGAAAATGAATCAGTATCAGAAGTGAAATGCACACCCTCAATAACTGGGTCTGAAGTTAAAACCAAATCCTCATCACTGCTAGCAGAACGCACAACTGCACAATCATCACCAGCCCCAACAAGAATATCAGCGTTATCCGGTAAGAATTTTTTAATTCTTTCCACAACAGCTAACTCACCTACATCTCCAACAGTTTTCACATCTACCTCTAACTTAAAAAAATATGCCCTGATTAGCATTAGTTAATCAGGGCATAATTTATCATTTCTTATTAGCGAAGCCTAGGGTTTAATACCCCGCAGTTTGCTACGTCATGAATTGTAGGGCTGGAACGGCTGAGGTACGATGCCTTCCAGCCAGGCCCGGCGGGAAGATTTCGCAAGCTCAACCATTCCAGCCCTACAACAAATAGATACCTTCAGGGCTTTTGCCCGAGGAGCATCATTTCTTCTCTGCAAAAACAGCCTTTAATTATTTCGCTGCATAATTCTGTAGAACAACATGTCATCAACTGGTGTTCCGCGCCAAATAAAAGAGGAAGGATTAGGCAGCGAATTAGTTGCAACATCTTCCCAGCTAGTAGGCGTAGTCAACAGATTCGTTGTCTCCTGCAGCACCTGCACGCCACAAGCAACTCCACCTGTAGTAACAATATACCCTTCTCCTCCAGAACCCGTAAACTCTAAGGAAAGCACCTCAACAGGGTCATAAAAAGGAGAGTTCGTTTCAGGAATATCAGTTGTTGTCAGCTCAAATGCCAAATCAACAGCTGGAACAGACGTATTCCACATAATAGCGTTACTGGATACCACAGAAGTCCAAAGACTTGTTTGTGTAGTCGTCAGCCAGCCCCACCCATCATATCCTGCTTGTGCCGGAACATAACTATCAGGCAACACAGCTTGAATAGTAATCCAATATTGTGTTCCAGCAAGCCCATACCATGGCCCTTCCATATCCATCAGATCAGCATAATATTGATATTCCTGCTCATACGATCCATCACCATTTGTTACCGTTCCATAAAAGACTTGATAACAGTCATCAACTGGCACAAAAGTATTAGTCAACACAACTCCAGGCGCAGACGCTACGTCCGTATACCAGTTCAACTCAAAACCAACTAAACTGCTACTAGCATTAGTAGGCCACGGCACAGGATTCGTTACAGAGCCAACAGTATTGCTCATCCACCCTATGTACGACCCCCACCAATGCACATCACTGATAAGACGCCCATCAGAGACAAAATCATCACCCCTCAATTCATAGTCGGAGTTTTGACTACTCTTGCGCCAACTCTCTTTATCTTTTCCACTAGCCATATTTGGCGGCTGTTCCCACTTCTTACAACGTGCAGGACAAACATCAGTCAACATCTCAAATGCCATATCAAGTGACGGACTATTTGTAGGCTCATTAAAATCATTATACCCCGTAAAGAATTTATCGAGCGGATACCCAGGCCAAGTCAACTCATGCCATTCGCCAGGAGTCATACCATCCTCCCATACTACAGCATCACTTAACCTGTTATACTCAGAAGATGTCAACCATCCCCAACCGTTCGTAACAGAAGCAACTGTTCCATTATATACCGCCTCAATATTTAGCCAGTATATATTCCCCTCTTTCTCCACCCAGTCATCATCTAACTCTAAGCAGTACTCATATTCATGTTCAGAAATCGTATTGGTAGCTTTCCAAACTGTACAGAAGTAATTCTCCGAAACAACCCCTTGAGGAACATTCGTGAAACCATACGTCCCAACACTAACCAAGACTTCTTTTATTACATTACCTGGTTCACCATAAAGTGAGCCACCAGTACCTTCTGGAACATCTGTATACCATCGCAATATAAAAGCGTCTGGTCTAATTGCTGCCGAAGGAATCATTGAATCATTCCCAACATACGAACCCCACCAACGAATCCCTGTAATAGGACGCCCATCACACCACCAGTCATCAGCTAGCCGATAAACATTATTAGTGTCACCATCATACGTAGTATAAGTAGGCAGATCCAAACCAAACTGGCAATCTGGTGGCTGACGCCATTTAGCACAACCTGGACCTCCATCATCAGCGTCAGAAAAGACCAGCAAATCACCTGCCTGAGCCACTGAATAACCATTAGTGCTAGAATCCAAATCACCATACGACCAATCAGCCCCATTCCTGGAGAAACGATACGCATAATCATACCGACCAGTAGAACCTATGGTAACTGCAAACTTATATCCATCACTTTGCGGGTGAACATAGCCAGGATTATAAGAGGCTGAAGACCAAGTCCATATAGTATCATTTGTTGTTGGGTCAGCACCATCAGGACCATATCCAAATTCAGCAAAAATACCAGCACCCTGCCCTGCTGAATCTGTCATATTAGTATGATAAACTTGTCCGAAAGTCATCTCTGTAGCAATACCCACCTGCGTGGTAGTGGCAACCGGATAATCAAGTTGACACCACTGCACAAATCCCGCTTCAAGATTAATCATATGATCCTCAACCTCACCATCAAGAGCAAGACCAGTAGTTGCTAACCCACCCAAGGTACTTATACGGCAACGTACAAATGCCTGACCAGCCCCTGCATGCACTGGTGGCAGAACAGGAATGACATATACCCCATTCGCATACGGCACATCCGCAATCACATCCTCGCCCGGACCTGCCCAATCACCATTCGCATCCCAATCAATCCACAACTGCACCTGGCCACCACCGCCATTTACTATCAGAGTGAAGTTAGTCTGCACGCCAATTATCAGCGATGCAGGAAAGATCAAACCATCCTCATCATCATTACCATCACTATCATCACCTTGCGCCAGCGCATTCTGCTGACCATCAGATTCCGCATCTGGCGAATCACCAACAGGCCCTAAATACGGCCCACCTATAACATGCACAGCTCCACTATTAACAAGAAGTGTCGGATATACAGGGTCAGGCGCGTCACCGAAATCAAGAGTACCCTCCTCTTCAGATTCATCCCAAAAAGCAAGTGCATCAATATCTTCCACAAAATCACCACCTAACGCAACCGGCGGCTCACCCGTCAAAAGACTTATATATAAAACATTAGGCAAGAGTCCGCCCGACTCATCAACACCTACGGTAAGTACATCATCCTGATCAACTGAAAAGACAACTGCAAGATACTGAGTGCCCGGCACTGTCCCCATAAAATTAGTCAGAATAGTAGGGTCATCAGTTGTACAAAACTCAAATGCATCAACATCAGCATCCTCCACAACAGTAGGTGTATTCCCATCATCAATCAAACCCAATTTCGCTTGCGGAATTGACATAATATAACCACCAACACTAAGATCAGTCATATATATTGCACCTGCATCAAGCCCGTAATACGCCTCATGATCACATGTCCAGTACCAAAAATTATGCAACTCTACATCTAAAGCATCCACATCATCATCATCGACCTCGCCAGTATCTGGGTTAGGTATCAAACCAAGACCAACCTCGTCAACAGCACCCACTAATGGTGCCCATACGCGCCAAACTGAACCAGTAAGAATTTCATCTTGCAGTGCCGTCTGACCATGAGTAGGTGGTATATTTATAGGGATAT
>DAOVUR010000141.1 GCA_030632465.1 bacterium
ACGAAGATCTGTTAGTTTGAAAAGTCGTGTAACGCTCTGTGGTGGTTTGCCAAAGCGATCTGTGATTTCCTCATATAGATCTTTTACTGCTTGCGGCGTTGTTGCTTCTGCAATTCTACGGTAGGTATCAATTCTTAGTCGTTCATCTTCGATATATCCATAAGTAATACTGGCTGATACTGTTTCGTCTGATGGTATGGCGCTAAAGTCGATAAAATCTAGGTTTATAGTTACGTTGATTATTGGTGGCAGAGGCTTGTTTTTTAACTGTGCAACAGTTCTGTTAAGGAGCTGGCAGTAGAGACCGAATCCTACAGCATTAATATGACCGCTTTGTGATGCGCCAAGTAGATTGCCTGCACCACGTATTTCTAGGTCACGCATGGCAAGGTTATAGCCAGCACTTAATCCTGAGAATTTACGTACAGCTTCAATACGGCGCTGTGCATCTGGCTCTATATGCCCATGTTGCGGAAGTAGCAGATATGCGTACGCTTTTCTGTTGGAGCGTCCAACTCTTCCTCGTAACTGATACAGCTCGGCGATGCCGAAACGATCGGCACGATCAATTATTATGGTATTTGCTCGCGGGATATCCATGCCGCTTTCGATGATAGTGGTACAGACTAGTATATCAATTTTCCCGCTGGTGAAGCGGTGCATAATTGTTTCTAGCTCTGCTGTTGGCATCTGCCCATGTGCAACTTCCATGGTGGCTTCAGGGATAAGCTTGCTGAGTCGTTCGTAGGCTTTCGTGATTGTTGCTACTCTGTTATGTAGAAAGAATGCTTGTCCCTCACGGTTTAATTCTCGCATGAGTGCTTTACGGATTATGTTGTCATCATTCTTTGTGACAATAGTATCGATAGCCATGCGCTCTTTTGGTGGTGATTGCATAAGACTGATATCTCTGGCACCGGTCATGCTCATATACATTGTGCGTGGGATAGGGGTTGCGGTCATGGTAAGAACATCTACCATGTGACGCAGGCCTTTGAGTTTTTCTTTATGTACCACCCCAAAGCGTTGCTCTTCATCAATGATAACTAAACCCAAATCAGAGAATTTGACTCTGTCTTGTAGTAGTGCGTGGGTTCCAATAACTATATCCAGACTGCCAGCCTGCATATCCTCTATAATTCTAGTTTTCTCTTTTTGTGTTCGAAAGCGGCTTAACATCTCGATCTGTATCGGATATCCGGCCATGCGCTCTCTGAAGGTATCGTAATGCTGCTGTGCAAGAATAGTTGTAGGAACTAATACGGCAACTTGTTTATCACTCATAACTGCCTTGAATGATGCACGTATGGCTACTTCAGTCTTGCCGTATCCGGCATCACCGCAGATGAGGCGATCCATGGGGCGCTCAGACTCCATGTCCTGTTTGGTGTCAGCTATAACGGTAATTTGATCTTCAGTTTCACGGTATGGAAATGATGCCTCGAATTCATGTTGCCACTTGGTGTCGGAAGGAAATGGAGTTCCATTGAGAAGTGATCGTTCTGCCTGCATTTCGATTAGAGAGGATGCTATATCAATTACCGCTTCTTGGGCAGACTGTTTTTCTTTGATCCAGCGCTTGCCGCCCAGAGTGTGCAGACGTGTGTTGTGTGATGCTACACCAACGTATCGACTTAGTAGATGTGCTTGTCCAACAGGGATATGTAGTTTCGTGTTATCTGCATACTCAACAGATAACACTTCTTGCTCTTTCTCGCGCATCTTAATATTGAAAAGTCCAAGATACTTTCCTAATCCATGTTCAACATGAATAACAAGGTCACCAGGTTCAATATCTGATAGTTCGGTAATCCGAGTTGATGGTAACTTTGATGGGCCATTACGGGCAAATCCAGGTGTATATCGCTGATCGGCAGTATCACGTCTTCCGTATATGTCTGATTCTGCTACGAGCGTGAACCCCATCTTAGGCGCAGTAAAGCCGCTACTTATCACTCCTGTATGGAGGTCTAGCTTGCTATGTACGTTGGGTGTAACCTCTTTTTTGAAATGATTAGCACTACCAGTTGTTTCGAAGTAAATAATTGTTTTGTGTGATTTTTTGGCAGGCTGACATAGACTCCTTATAAGTTTCTGGCGTGCAGCTTCCTGAACATCTGGAGCGAATATGTCTCTTTTTAGTTCTGGAATATCTGGCAGTGCCTCGAACTGTAGCGGTACTGCTTCGATAGACAGAGCGGTTTCGACTGAGGTTATCAACTGTTTAGTATCAAGTGTTGTGTCGATTCTATCTTTTATATACGGGAAATCAAACAGCGATGCTTGGCCACTATCCATATTGGATGATTCTTCTAGTAGTTCGGCATGTATTGCTATGAGATCATAATCAGCCCAGAAAAAGATGGCACCATCTGGTATGTGATCCAGAAAGCATGATGTTGACTCATTGTCATCATTCATAAGTATCGATTCGTTAAGTACCGGAATGGATATTTCATCAATGATTCCTACAGAACGTTGTGTCGAGGGGTTAAACATTCTGATAGATTCAATTTCGGGGCCAAAGAATTCAAGTCGTATGGGCCATAAGCTGGTTACCGGCCATATATCTATTAGACCACCTTTAGCACACGCTTCTCCTTTGCTGCTAACTTCAAACGAGATATCGTATCCTAGCTTGGCGAATTTATGCATAAGTGTAGCTATCTCTATCTCTTCATTTTTTTTGAGGGTAATAGAGCTGGTAGCCAGTGTAGAGACTGTTAATGTTGGTTGTAGCAATGCTTGGATACATGTGGCAACAATACCGATACTATTTTCGTGGGTATTAAGTTGCTGCAGTGCTTGTAGTCTATATCCTGTTATTTCAGGGTCAGCAGTAGTTTCCGCCTCTAGTACTGTTTCTCTCGCGGGGTAGTAGACAAGTGGCGGTAGATTCTTTGTGCTAGTTGGTGATAACGTTTCCATGTCGCGATGGATACGATCAAGCGTTTGTCGACCATCAGTGATGAATACGACAGTTCTGTCAAAACTCTTTTGTAGCGCCCACGCCATTAAGGCTGCTGCTGATGGTGGGATTGTTCCCATTTTTGCCACGGGCCCATCAATAAAGAGAGCATCCACGTGCTTACATATTCTGTTGATCATACCGTTAGGCAACATGATTATCTCTTTACTCTTATATATTAACTGATCAATGCTCTTAACTGATTATTATTGCATGACACTACTAATGATTTCAAGAGTAAGCGTAAAAAAACAGTTTTGACTCGCATGAACTTGCTCTTGTATATATTCCTGCTATTATTAGAAGAGCGTATTGGAAATTATTGTATAGAGGGTGTTTTTTGACCACAAAGAGTAATAAAACTATTTTACATGTAGATATGGATGCCTTTTTTGCTTCCGTAGAGCAGCATGATCATCCTGAACTGCAAGGGAAACCTGTCGTGGTGGGAGCTCAACCAGATAAGCGTGGGGTTGTTTCGGCTGCATCGTATGAGGCACGTGAATATGGCATTCATTCCGCAATGCCATCACGTGAAGCATATCAACGCTGTCCTGACGCTATCTTTATGCCAGTTAATAGTGCGCGATATGGAGAGGTTTCACGAGAAATTCATAAGATTTTTGAGGAGTTCACTCCATTTGTTGAGTCAGTGTCTATTGACGAGGCTTTTTTAGATGTAACAGGCTCGTTTAGAATTTTTGGTGATGGCGCGACAATAGCACGAAAAATTAAAGATACCATTAAGTCTAAGACTGGCTTAAATGCCTCAGTAGGTGTAGCCCACAATAAGTTTTTAGCTAAGCTGGCTAGTGATCTTGATAAACCAGATGGCTTAACTGTAGTTCCATCCACACGCGGGCAGATTATGGAGTTTTTGGCTCCTCTTGCTGTCAGTAGAATATGGGGAGTAGGAAAAGTTACAGGAGCCACTCTTGCTGAAGCTGGCATTACAACAATTGGTCAGCTGCAAAAAAGTTCGGAAGCAGAGCTAGGCAATATCATAGGGAAACATTCTGCACGTCATCTATTACGCCTTGCCATGGGTGAAGATGAACGTGAGTTAGAGATGGGGCGTGAAGAAAAAAGTATATCCAAAGAACATACATTTGAGTTTGATTGTCAATCTCCCGAAGAGCTGAAATTTATCTTGGCAGAGTTAGTTGATAACGTGGGAGATCGTTTGCGGCAGGCAGGGAAGTTTGCTGGGCAGGCAAGGCTTAAGCTACGCTGGCAGGGGTTCAAAACTATTACAAGGCAACGCATATTTCCCAATCCTGTATGTGATGACTTTAGTTTACGCGAAATGGCAAATGCTATATTTGATAATGAAGAGCTTATTAAGCCGGTACGTCTTATCGGTTTTGGTGTTGGGAAGCTTGCTGACTCTGCGCCTAGACAACTTTCGCTCTTTGGATTTGAGGATGTAGTTGATGCGAAAAAAGAGCGACTCAGCCGTACGGTTGATGATATACGTGAGAAGCTTGGCCAAGACAGTATACGCCGTGGCTCAGCGGGGAAACAGAAATAAGGAGTCATGCAATGCATAAAGAGATTGAGCATCCTGTAATTAAACATAAACTAACTATTCTACGAGATGAGAGAACCAAACATAAAGAGTTCAGAGAGTTGGTGAGTGAAATAACTATATTTCTTGCATACGAAGCGCTAAAACATGTAGAGCTAATGGAAACAGATATTGTGACTCCTGTAGCGCCAACGACAGGGTATAAGGTTGCCCATGATATTGTGGTTGTTCCCGTTTTGCGCGCGGGGATAGGGATGCTGAATAGCGTATGTGAAATTATGCCGACGGCAAAGACTGGGTTCATCGGGCTGTATCGTGATCACGACACTAAGCTGCCAATTGAATATTATTCCAAACTGCCAGAGGCAAGTGATAATGCATTGCTGTTGTTGGTTGACCCTATGTTAGCCACAGGCGGATCCACTAATGCAGCAATTGACTTAATCAAAAAGAATGGCTATACACAGATCGTTGTTTTGTCGATTGTAGCTGCACCAGAAGGAATTGCTGCTGTCGAAAGTTTACATACTGATGTGGATATATATTGTGCCGCAATCGACGAATGCCTCAATAATGATAAATATATCGTTCCTGGACTAGGGGATGCGGGTGATCGTCTTTTTGGTACAGTTTGAAATAGATCAACTCCCAGCAATCAACTATGAATGTCCAATATTTGCATGTGGAAAGTTAGTATGCGGGATTGCCTTATGTGTGTTATTTTTCCCCGCAGATGGGGCAGGATTTATTCTTAGCTAGTTTTATCTGCCGGAACTCCATATGACGAGCATCATACTGCAACATAATTCCAGCT
>DAOVUR010000015.1 GCA_030632465.1 bacterium
AGACTGCAATTTTATGATAAAAGTATGGTTTTGTTGCAAAATCTTTGTAGGAAACAAAACCACCATTAACTATACATGACGCAATATCTTTATCCAGAGCTGTGGTAAGTAACGCAAGTATCCCGCCTAGACTTTCAGCTCTACCTAGCCGTTGAAGCCCCTTATCAGTCAGCAATATTGGCTGTCTAATATGTGACGCATTCGGTTTAGATAGTGAATCACCCACAAGATGAATATCAGCGACATCTTCTCGTGACCGAAGATAATTAACGCAGGCAAGCAGATCATAAACACGACGTCCGATCAGAGGTGTGGCTGCTTTATAAGAATACCCATTTAATGAGGACTCATTGCCATGAAAACTATAATCGGCACCCGCAGCTGTCTCACCAACAGCACGTACGTCAGGAATAAATATTGAATACCCTTGGTCAACCAACTGCTTCATCTCTGCAAGCCTAGAGCGTAACAGCATCTCCTTGCCATATTCGTAAACAAAAACCAATACTAGAGAAGGAGCGTTTTCCGCCCCCTCTTTTTTCAGAAGAAGTGCTGGCACAAAGATCCCCATCTCAGTTTCCAACACAAGCTTTTCAACCTGCAAACCATCAACATTTTCAATCGACACCATTTTTGATCTTAACGGAGTGAAATCCATCTCTTTTATGGCAAGACACTCACGCAACTCTTTTACAACATCTTCACAATCAGAATCTTCATTTATAGCATGCTCATTAAGCGAAAATACCGTTTCACAATCCTCAAGTTCAGGTGTATAAAAAGACCGTGCAGTTTTAGTGCAGTAGGTCTTATCTTTATCCACTTTAATCTTCACCTTGTCACCAGCTGGAGCATCAGCATTAGGGGGCATTACATCATTTAACCATTCCCAGAATTTTGGGGTATGCCCACGTCCAAAGCCATGGGGATCAGTTGTAGGCTGGATAGCAACCTTTTCACCTGCATTTTTCAACTGATATATTTTCCGTACGCGCTCATACGATTTTATTGCCTCGGCCTCGACATCAGTATCTCTTATTTCCGTAATAGTGCGAAGTGGATGTGGCGCAAAACATGCTGTTCTTCCCTCAACATCAATTCCATAAAGAAACTCACCAAAAAGCACCTGCTCCGAATCATAATTACCACGGGCTAGACGCGATGTAGCTGCCGCTGATATTGGTGCAGCTGCAAATAGTCGATCATCAAGTGCAGCAACATAACTAGTCATAGTCCCCCCGCCAGATGCGCCAGTCATCACAATACGATCAGCATCCACTTCCGGACGACTAATAAGATAGTCGATACCTCTTATTGCATCATAGATCATATAGCCTGCAAGATTACGGCCCACTAAAGTAGCTCCCGCTCCTTGGAAATAGTGATTACTTGTAGGCGTTTCAGAGCCCCAACCATTATTAACATATACTCGTTCACCTTGTCCTAATGTATCAATAACCAGCACTGCATAACCATCTTGAGCGGCTTTAACCCCAAATTTAACAGCCTTACGTTTACCACTTGTGGCATGCCCAACAACTCGCAATATTGCGGGAAGCTTCTTTTCTGTTTCATAACGTGGAGAGTAGAACGTTGCCGTCACATAAAAATTTGGTCTGCTCTCATAAATAATATTTTCTACTACAATCTCATCATCTTCATATACTCTTTTGACTTTCGCCTTAAGTGGACATTTCTCGGCAGGAAAAGCACCTATAGACTTATGGAATTCTGCGCGAGATCTCTTTTTCCATATTTCCCAAGCATCCCAAGCTTTGATCTTTCCCCATTCAGTATCCCGCGCCACAAACTGTGCATCACGTATATTATCATAATAACGATCAGTCATATCAGGCAACATAAGTTCGCGCTGTTGCTTGGTCGTAAATATATCCGTTATAAATGGAAGAGTTGTAATGGAGTATATATCTACATTGATCTCCATACCTAACCCAATATATTTTCCTTCGTTGCCGAGCGGATCAATTCCGCCCCTACCAGCCAACCATAAGCTAGCAAACTTGGCAGGATTATGTAATGTCCTGCACCCTGACAGCGCCCATACTGAGGACTGAAAAACCGCTTCAGGGCGTTCAACTCTGCTACGAACAATATTACATCCCCATAAAGGCGGAACATCATCTTTTAAACCAAAAACTGCAAAAGGAACAAACAGAACAACGGTCCAGTCGCCTTCACTCTTTTCAACATCAACTTTAATGCCGTCAACCTTATGCTCCTTACGCCCTTTGCCCGTATAGATAGAACCTTCTGCATTTACACCAATATGTAAATAATCATTAGACTCCTGACGACCTGCTGCAAAGAACAGTTCAATACTATCATCCAGCCAGACACCCCTACCTCTTTTTCTCTTCTTAGCAACAAGCGACTTCATATCACTATCATAGCTTTTTACTTTGAGATGAAACCCATCTTTACCTTGCAGTAATAACGCCTCAGTTTTTTCAAGCTTTAAGCAACCTTCCGAAACTGGACGCAACGAAATAGCCGATGCTCTACTCCAGTCAATTCCATTCTTCTCTGTTTCCTTAACCTCCTGCAAGAAAAGGGCTGGCGCACGATATTTTCCAGCAAGAAGATTCATTGCTGTTTCACAGCCTAAATCGTCGACCAAACTTTCTCTCGCCAATAGAGACGGAGCCGCTGATTGCGCAGTACCTGATGCAACAGCATCAAAAAAGAGCCAACCAAACTTCTCAGGAACATTTGCACGCAACGAGTCTGTGCTACACCAAGCTGTATCCTCACCAATAACCCCATCACGCCCCTGCCTGATACGTGAAACGTTACCACGCCATGTAAGCTGCATAGCATCATCACCAATAAAACTCTGCAATGGACATGACCACTCATATACCCATGCGCCTTTTGTATACTCTATTTTTTTCTTAACCTTCGGATTAAAACCCGCACCCGTAGCAGTAAACGCACCACCTGCATTAAGTGTAATGTAAACACCTGTTTTATCTTTTGAACTAGGCTCGAAATTAATCTCCACAACATCATCACGCCAAAGGTCCGGCGAACCAACACCAACAGATGAATAGACCAGATGCGCCATATCATCATCTTCACAAACAACTCTGAAATAGACCTCACCATTACTGGTAAATATCTTCATTTCAGTCTCGGACTCAACCTCACTCCCAGATCCATCAAGCTGTTTAAACATAACCCCATCGATATCGGCCCATATACGCTTTGTAACCAAATCATCAGGTAGTTCACTAGCAGGCAGATCAACTACGCGATAAACATCATCACTATCAATTGCCTGAGCACTACCCTGCAGCCACGCACTAAAGATAGCATCATTCTTCATTAGTTGCGAAGAAGCTACAGACTGAACAACGGATACCACCATAAAAGCCATAATCAATGATATATATAATCTCATAATAATTTATCCTTTTATTAATAATTCACACTACCCTAATTCATAAGAAATAACTGATGCTGCATAGATAGCAGCTGTCTCCACTCGTAAAACTAAATTACCAAAACTAACCGGAACCCCGCCCTTTGCTATGGCCTGCTCCATTTCCGCTTCCGTCAAGTCACCTTCAGGCCCGATAAGAACGGTAACCTTATCAACTTTATCAGCTCGAGCCTGCTGAAGAATATCATGTATGGGTTGCGCACCATCAAATAGCGATCCAATAAGAAAAAGTCCATCCGCCGCATACTGATCTAGTGCCTCCATCACGGTCATCACCGAAGTTATTTCCGGCACCTTACTTAATCCACACTGCTTGGTTGCACTAATAGCCACACGTTCCCAACGTTCTGTTTTAGTAGCCTTAACAACTCCACGACTAGTTGTTAACGGAACAAAACGTGCCACACCTAGTTCAACACCTTTCTCAACAACAAAATCCATGCGCTTACCTTTCGGCACCGCCTGTAAAAGAGTGATAGACACTGCCGGTAATGTTGCATCGATGATATCGAGAATATGAAGAACAACCTCTCCGCCCTGCTCCAGTTCCACCATAGCAATTGCTTCACGACCAGAACCATCAAAGACAGCAACCTGTTCCCCTGCACTAATTCGTAGTACATTCAATAGATGATGCGCTTCATAATCAGACAAAGAAACACAATGCGAATCCCAATCCTCTGGTTTTATCAGACAACGATGCATATCTCTCCAGTTCCACTATTGGAGGGTTGCGCTCATGTCGCAACCATATTTTATAGTCTTGGCCAGTATAACCAATCCCATACTTCAAAACTTTTACTTCTTCCTTAAAGATTTCTTTCGTTCAAAGAAAAGCTCAGCTTCTTCCTTAAACTTATTGCGTACAGGATAATTCGCTTCCGACTGATGTTTAACAAAGTCAGCCAACGCTACCTTCTGCGCTTTACTTAGTTTAACAGGTACTTCCGGCGTAATTCTGACATGAATATCACCACGACCATGCCCCTCAACATTCGGAATACCTTTACCGCGCAACCTCAACATCTTGCCCGATTCAGTACCAGGCGAAAGCTTTACTTTAGCAAAACCATCTATAGTGGGAACGTCAACCTGTCCACCAAGCACTGCTGTTTCATACGGAACAGGCACTTCACAAAAGAGATCATCACCTCTACGTTCAAACAATTTATGTTGTTTAGCATGTAACACTACATAAAGATCTCCAGCAGGGCCACCACGCGCGCCACCCTCACCTTTACCGGTCAAACGCAACCTAGAACCAGTCTCTACACCAGCAGGAATCTTGAGCGACATATGCTTTGTCTCTTTACCACGGCCACTGCCACCACACTTTTTGCACGGGTTACGAATCACAGATCCAGCACCACCGCAAACAGGACAAGTCTGTCTCACCTGGAAGAACCCACCACCAGCAATGACTTCACCATTACCACCACAATGTTTACACGTCTCTTTGCTACTACCCTTTGCGGCACCACTGCCTTTGCAACCAGTACATTCAACGCCGACAGGAAATTTCAGATCACGTTCAGAACCGAAAACCGACTCCTCAAAATCAATCTCAAGGTCAAATCTCATATCAGAACCTTTTTGCGGCCCATTACGAGAAGCACGTGCACGTCCACCACCTCCGCCAAACATATCGAAGATACCTCCGCCACCTCCGCCACCACCAAAGAGACTGCCAAGAATATCTTGAAGATCTGATTCATGCGTAAAATCACGAGAGAAGTCAAACCCGCCAGGACCAAAGGATGACTTTAGTCCGTCATGTCCATACTGATCATACTTACTACGCTTATTCTGATCACTAAGGACCTCATAAGCCTCTGAAACCTCTTTAAACTTTGCTTCTGCAACTTTATCGTCAGGATTCTTATCAGGATGCAACTTCATTGCCAACTTACGATAAGCCTTCTTAATGTCACCAGCGCTTGCATCACGCCTCACGCCTAATAATTCATAATAATCTGTTTTTGCTGCCATTTATATCTCCAAAAAATCTTATTCATGCGTCCATTCAAACAACATATTCCCGTAATCCGTAATTCGTAATTATTTTACCTGCCCTTGCGATACAATTACCTGTGAAGGACGCAATAGACGATCACCAAGCATAAAACCACGCCTCACCTGAATCATGATATGTCCAGCTTCAACATCTTCACTAGGTAGCTGAGAAATCGCCTCATGCATATTAGGATCAAACTCCATATTTTCCGTTTTGATATCAGATAGACCAGACTTTTTCAATGCACTTACCAGCTGTTCACCAACCAGCTTAAACCCACTAGTCAGCCCCTCCGGAGCATCATGATCTGTTGCAGCCTGTAAAGCCATATCCATATGGTCAATGACCGGCAATAGTTCCTCTATCAACCCTTCATTAGCACGCTTATAAATATCACTCTTTTCGCGTAATGTACGCTTTCTGAAATTATCAAAATCAGCCTGTAGCCGTAAGACTCGGTCTGTCAAAGTCCCCACTTGTTCTTCAGCTTTAGCCAATTTAGATTTCTTTTTTGGTTTCGGTGCCGGCTTAGCTGGTTTCTTACTCTCTTTCGCTGCCGGCTTCTCTGTCGGCTTCTCTACCGGTTTCTCTGCAGTCTTAACTTCCTCAACAACTACATCATCAACATCAACATGCTCTTTTTCTTCATTTTTCATATATACTCATCTTTTTCTTCTAAAATTATTAATTCTTAAGAATACCTACTAGGAGACAGATTAGTCAACAAATTAAGCTAGAAAAGCAGTTTAAAGTTTATAGTAGATCAGCACTCTGACTTGTCTCGGCGTAGCCAAAGGCGAAGACGGATGCTGATTAATGAACAGCTTTGGAAAGCTGTTTTACTGGCTTGATCCGTATCACCTTAGTTTTACACTTTAACCAGGTGAAAGTTTCTCTTACCAGAGCGCAACACCACCAACTTACTGTCGATGATATCATCTGCCTCTATAACTCTCTCAAGATTAGGAACGCGATTATTATTCACGTAGAGTCCGCCGCTTTCTATTAACCTACGAGCCTGCCCTTTGCTTTTACAAAGACCTGCAGCAACAGCAAGATCCAGAGCTGTAGCGCCCTCAACCTCTTCACTTTGCAGTTCGGTTGAAGTAACATCTGCAAAGACCTCAAGTAGATCTTCTGCACATAAACCTTCCATCGACTTACCAAACAGCACATCAGTTGCACTTTTAGCGATACGCAGCCCATTTTCACCATGAACCAGTAGAGTAACCTCTTCTGCAAGCTTCTTTTGTGCCGCACGCTGTTCTGGAGCTGTTTTCAGCGACTGCTCAAGCTCTGCAATATCGTCAAGCGACAAGAATGTAAATATCTTTAATAACTCAACCACCTTATCATCAGCAGTACGAATAAAGAATTGATAGAAATCGTAAACAGAAGTCTTACTAGCCGTTAGAAAAACAGCATTACCAGCACTCTTACCAAATTTCTGCCCAGAACTATCAAGAACCAGCGGTATTGATAAACCATAAGTCTGCCCACCGCGTCGTTTATGAACAAGATCTATACCAGCAGTAATATTTCCCCACTGATCAGACCCACCTATCTGCAAAACACATTTTTCCGCATCATATAGATGTAGAAAATCGTAAGCTTGTAACAGCTGATAGCTGAACTCCGTAAAACTCATACCAGCATCACTCTCAAGCCTTGCACGAACACTCTCTTTACCAAGCATAGAACCAACACGAAAGCTCTTGCCTACATCTCTTAAAAAATCAATAAAGGAAAACTTCTGGAGCCAATCGTAATTATTCACAATTAAAGCTGGAGCTGTTTCGTTTTCAAAATCAAGGAAGCGGGAAAGATTCTCTTTAATGCCTGTAACATTCACTTCGATCTGCTCTTGATCAAGCAGCACTCGCTCATCACTCTTGCCTGACGGATCGCCAATCATACCAGTAGCACCACCAGCCAATGCGATAACTTTATGACCACAGCGCTGAAAATGCGCCAACGCCATAACAGTCACTAGGTTACCAACCTGCAAGCTATCTGCCGTAGGATCAAATCCTGCATATACAGTTATTGGTTCATTAACAACATCGTTCAGATTAGGATTAGTAATATCCTCTACTAAGCCTCGGGAAGTTAATACTGTTATTATATTTTCCATAATAAAAAAAAGAAGGCACCCCAAAATAATTCGGGGCGCCTTCTTGCTTAATCTAGTTATTCTTTTTCTACTGCTTCATCTTCAGCTGCAGCATCAGATGCCTCACCTGGATGCCACTCTTCAGCGCTGACATTAAAGTTACCTAAGCCAAGAGCTTCGTCAAAAGCTCCGCCAAGATTAACCATATCATCGCCAGGCTTTAAGCCATCTAAGATATCGTCTTTCTGACGCTGGAATTCATCATCAGGCATAGAAACTGCCTTCATGCTAAGACCAATGCGACGTCCTGCCTCATCAATTTTAACAATTCTAGCTTCTACTTCTTCGCCAACCTTAAGTACATCTTTAACCTTTTCAACATGATCATCACTGATCTGAGAAATATGCACTAACCCGTCAACGCCATCTGCGATCTCAATGAATGCACCAAATGATGCAACCTTAGAGACCGTACCCTTAACAATCTGACCAACTTCATAAGTCTTAGTCACCTTGCTCCATGGATCATCACTAGCCTGTTTCAGACCAAGACTAATACGGTTGTTGCTTGGATCGACTTCCAGTACAACAGCGTGAACTTCCTGTCCTTTTTCAAGAACTTCAGATGGATGATTCACTTTACGTGTCCATGACATATCAGACACATGAATCA
Source organism: bacterium (assembly GCA_030632465.1). Classification (GTDB taxonomy): domain Bacteria; phylum Verrucomicrobiota; class Kiritimatiellia; order UBA8416; family CAMZLY01; genus CAMZLY01. Next base: position 8,264 of record DAOVUR010000015.1, read on the forward strand.
TGCCGTCAATACCATCTTCAAGTTCAATGAACGCACCATAAGATGTGAAGTTACGAACTGCTCCGCTGATATGCGAACCAACTGGATAACGAGCCTGAACTGTATCCCAAGGATTATCTTCTGTCTGACGCATACCCAACGCAATCTTCTGCGATTCAGCATTAACGCTAAGAACAGCAACATCAACCTCATCACCGATAGCCAAGATATCTGATGCACGTGCAATACGTTTTGTCCAAGACATTTCAGATACATGGACAAGACCTTCAACACCCTCTTCGAGTTCAATGAATCCACCGTATGGAGCGAGGTTAGTAACCTTACCACGTAAACGGCTACCCACAGGATAACGTTCTTCGATACCTTCCCATGGATTGTCCGAGATCTGTTTAAGACCAAGTGAGACACGCTCACGGTCATGATCAATTTCAAGAATGATAACTTCAAGTTCATCACCAACAGCAAGCATTTCTGAAGGATGTTTGATACGTCCCCAGCTCATGTCAGTAATATGAAGTAGTCCATCCATGCCATCTAGGTCAACAAACACACCAAAGTCAGTAATATTCTTGACCTTGCCCATGCGTTTCTGGCCCTTCTCGATTGTCGCCATCAACTCTTTCTTCTTATGTTTGAGGCGTTCTTCAATCAAGTCACGACGAGATAAAATGATATTGCGTCGTTCGGCACTGATCTTAATTACACGAAATTCATATGTATTGTCAATAAAGGCATCCATATTATGTACCGGAGAAACGTCAATCTGTGAACCCGGCAAAAAGGCTTCAACACCTGCAACTTCGACAATTAGACCACCACGTACGCGGCTCTTAACCACACCCTCAATGATACTGCCTTCCTTGCAAACATCCACCACGCGCTGCCATCGAAGCTGTAGATCGGCTTTTTCCTTACTAAGGATAACCATACCGTCATCATCTTCAATTTGCGCAAGCAATACGTCAAAAGTGTCACCTGGCTTGAGTGCTGATATATCATCAAACTCTACCCCTGGAATAACACCTTCAGATTTGTACCCAATATCGATGAGCACTTCATTATTGCGAACTTCGAGAACGGAACCTTTTATAATCGAGCCTTCAGCAAAATTCTGAATAGTCTCTTCATACATTTTTTCCATTTCAGACGAGTCGATAGTGCTAAACTGCGACAAGTCAATATTCATCCGTCTCTTTTTGTTTCTTTTGTGTTCCATTAAACTTTTATACTCCTGGTTAAACAAAATAAGGGCAATCGAAAATCCACGCCCCAAAGCATGGCAATTATCCCACCTGTCATTAATAAGCAATGGACAATACACAATTTACCGTAATGAATGCAAGCAACAAAAGAGCTAAATACAAAGATTTTTTTACGTATCTCAATGCGCTGTAGCCATTTATGAAAAAATCATGATTCTATTTCTGCAATAAGTATAACTTCCTAAGAAGCAGGTGTAGGCCACATGAAATCAAATAATCGCCACAGATAGTTTTGTAAGTGTCGCCTAAGTCGCTAATAAAATTTGCAATATGCCTCAGAAATGCTATTTTTTCAGTAAACACAACTTAAACCACTTAAATAATACAGGAATAATAATGTATAATACAATACGCCTATTTACTACATATAGCACTATTGTCATCATGCTATGCACCACTCTAGCAACTTTTAGTATAGCGGAAGCCGATGTGCAAATTGGTGATTCCATGCAGACGGTCATAGAAAATATGGGGAAACCGACTGGACATTTTTCAAGCGGCTCAATGGAATTTGTAACCTATAGACGTGGCATCATCCAACTATTTGATGACAAAGTTACGTCCACCGACCTAATTTCATACAAGGAGGTCAAAGCGAACGATATCGCACAAAAGCAGAAACAAGCCGTAGAGGAAGCTGAGATTAAACTTCGAATAGCCAAAGGTACTGCGATACGAGATAAACATAATCTTGATGAAAAATTCGCGGAACTACCAGCTGTTGAGCGCCTAACCTTCTGGAACGACTTTCACCTACAATACCCAACAGTACCGATCGCCTCTATTATCACACCCATAAAGCAAGAGATCAAAAGTGCTGAACTTGACGAAAACAGACAACAACTCGAACTCATATCCGAAGAGATCATAAAGACTGAAGGAGAAATAGAAATACTGGCTAACAGCTCAGGACTCAGCAGAGCAGGATTGCAACAGACACGACGTAAGCTCGCAACTCTACGAGAAAACGTGGTAACACTTAATGCTGAAAAAGAAAGACTGAACAGTATAATTCAAGAATAAATCACCCACTACAAGCCCCGAAGGTATCTTTTATTGTAGGGCGAGAACGGTTGAAGACCTTCCAGCCGGGCCAGCTGGAAGATATCTAAGCTTAATGCTATAAATCTTTATTCGCAGGGTTCCTCATTCGCTGCTTAACATCTTTTCAGCAGAGCAGCCTTTTCGTTCGTAATCCGTAATTAAAAACTATTTCAGCCCCGCTTCCCCCAAAACAGGAACTGCAGCGCAGCCCACCACAAGCGCCCCATCTTTCACGTACCCTTCTTCACGACCAGTTAGCTCTATAATAAGTTTACTGCGTAAATAATCTACCCTATCAGCTTTCTCTGCCGATAGATCATGCAAGTTATCAGGATCATCTTTTAGATCAAAATATAGTTCTCTGCCAGTGGCAGAATACCAAATATACATTTCACGCCCATTTGTTATCCAATGATTAGACTGATCTCCACCACTGTGCTCGCCATGAATATACTCACGCCAATCAGCCTGCCCCTTGCCACACAACGGTAAAACAGTACGCCCATCAACAGTGGCCGGGACATCAACACCAACAGCATCAAGAATAGTCGGCATCACATCACGCAACTCAACAGGCGCATCAACATGACCACGCGCCATACGCTGATCGCCATCCGGCAGTTTAACCATAAATGGTATTCTAGCAGAACCGTTAAAACCAACAGCTTTAGCCACCATATTATGATCATAAAGCATATCACCATGATCACTAACAAACAGTAACATCGTATTATCCTCTAATGAATGCTCAAGAAGTGCATGCATAATGCGATTAATCTGGCAGTCTATATGAGTAAGTTGCGCATAGTAAGCTTTACGTGCTAAATCAATCTGGCTATCTGAAAAAGGCACTGGAGAATCTATGTTACGCCGAATAAAACCTTTATCATCCACCCAATCCCCAACCGGGATTTGAGGTAGCTCTTTATTCATATAGCGATCTAAATAGTTACGCGGCGGATCAAGTGGCGGATGCGGACGATGATACGATACTTTCAAGAAGAATGGTTTTGTAGGGTCACGGCGACGCAAAAAATCGATCGACTTGGATGTTACCCAGTTGGTGGGATGGTATCGTTCTTCATGGGGCCACGGGTTAACCGAATATCCATTACAGCCAACACCGCCATCAGTAATATCAACATCGCTACCACACTTCTCCCGCAACCACGGTAGATAATCATCAACCAAACCGTAATCAGCAGCATTACAACGCTCCGTATGCAAGTATCCATCATGAAGATCAACACTATGAAATCCCATTAAACTACGCGCAGGGAAAACATGCATTTTACCAACACAATGCGTCTGATACCCAGCCGCCGCTAACGTTCCAGGTAAAGTCTCATCATAATCCCAATTCACTCGATCCTTGTATCCCACACGTCCATGATTACGTTGCGTCATACCTGTCAGAAGCGCCGCTCGTGCTGCAATACAGGACGGAACAGCGGAATAAGCCTGATTAAAAACAACTCCGTCATGAAAAACCCTATCAAGATTAGGCGTCTCAACCACAGGATGGCCAGCACAACTAAGGCAATCACCACGCCATTGATCAGCCATAATCAATACAACATTCATCTTTTCATTTTTCATATAAATACCTCCTAATTAACGGCTACAATCCTATCTGCCTTAAAGACCACAACAAGAAAATGCCATTAAAGCAGATTTGACGCAAGAATATAGCAAAAACAATAATGGACATCTGGCGCCATTATTCGTATATTTTACAGCTGATTAAAGAACTAGTTATTTAGGAAACTGATTAAAGATGAGTGATGATACAGTATATACCCAAGACGATTTAGTGAATTTAAAACAGACAAAAGAAACCTTTGTAGGCATAGACTCCGATGGCTGCGTGTTTGACTCAATGGAAGTAAAACAGAAAATATGCTTCCATCCAGTAATCATAAAACATTGGCATCTTGAGCCTATAGAGAAGTACGTAAGAGAATCTGCAGAGTTTGTTAACCTCTACTCAAAGAGTCGTGGTAGCAACAGATTCGTTGGGCTTATAGAATCTATTGACCTAATCCGTGATCGCCCTGAAGTTATAGCATCAGGAGTGAAACTTCCTGAATTCAATGAGCTACGTAAATTCATTGACTCAGGTATTGCGCTAGGCAATCCAGCGCTAGCTGCTACTATTGAGGAAACAGGTAACGAAGAGCTAAAAGAAGCCTTAGAGTGGAGCCTTGAAATTAATAGAGTGGTTGAAGCTACAGTGAAAAATCTCCCACCATTCAAATGGGTAATGGAAAGCCTCGAGAAAATTAAGGCCAACTCCGATGTTATTGTTATATCACAAACTCCATGTGAAGCTTTAGTACGTGAATGGAAAGAGCACAGCATGGATCCATACGTAGAGATGATTGCCGGCCAAGAGCACGGTACAAAGACTGAACATATAAAACTGGCTACCGCCGGGAAATATGACTCAAAGAAAATTCTAATGATCGGTGATGCGCCAGGAGATAGAATCGCAGCAAAAGCAAACAATGCCCTATTCTATGCAATCAATCCAACAAAAGAAGAAGCATCATGGGAGCGTTTCTACAAAGAAGCATACGATAAATTCCTTGAAGGAACATACGAAGGAGCATATGAACAGATGGTTATAGATGAATTCGAAGCACTACTGCCAGAAAAGCCATCCTGGTAACTATTAAATTTAAAATATTACTATGAAAACATCACTTAAATATAGAGAAAACATTATAGACTCACGACGTGTTGTCATCAAAATAGGTAGCCGTGTTCTGTGCCAAAAGAGCGGCAAACCAAACATGAAGACAATACGACGACTCACCGATGAGATTGCTGCTATCCAGAAATCTGGGCGCGAAGTCATCCTTGTTTCATCCGGTGCTGTTGGCACAGGCATGGAATCACTCAACATGACCAAGAGACCAGAGAAAGTATCCGACCTGCAGATGGCAGCATCAGTTGGTCAGTGCCACCTTATCTCGCGCTACGAAAACCTCTTCGCTGCTTTAGGTTGCAGAATAGGTCAAGTGCTTCTGACTCACGAAGACTTCAAACACAAAGTGCGCCTCACTAATGTACGCAGAACCCTAGAAAACCTCATGCGGAATAAAGTCATCCCTATCATTAACGAAAATGATGTTGTTGCCGACGAGGAACTCAAAGCTCATGCAACACTTGGCGACAACGACTACCTAGCAGCACTAGTAACAAAACTAGTTAAAGCAGATCTGCTGATCATGTTATCAACTGTTGATGGAGTTAAAGAGACCGATAAAGCAGGTAAAGCAAAACGTGTACGTTACATAGAAACTGTTAATCGCAAAATTTTCGCACTTGTCGCCGACTCCACGTCTACACTATCTAAAGGAGGCATGGGCTCAAAACTAAGGGCCGCGCAATCAGTATCAAAGGCAGGATGCTTAACCATCATTGCTGATGGGCGTAAAGCTGGGGTGTTACCCAAAATCATAGAAGGCAAAGATGTGGGAACTGTTATTCTCGCATCAGGAACATGACAAAAAAGTCAGTGAATAAGACTCACTATTCAAAACAGCACGGCACCAATAGTGACCACTGGTAACGCAAACCATTTAAAAAGGAAAACATTATGGACTTACATGAAGAAATGATTCAAATAGGAACAGAGGCGCTCAAAGCGTCACGCGAATTAGTAATGCTTGGCACCCGTAGCAAAAACAGCATCTTACACGCTATGGCTGATGAATTAGACGCTCAAAAAGAGTCGATCAAAGCAGCCAACAAGATTGATATGGATGAAGGTCACAACAACGGATTAACCACAGCCATGCTGGACCGCCTACTCTTATCAGATGCAAGAATCGACTCCATGATTAGAGGCATGCGTGCCGTTGCTGATCTAAAAGATCCCGTTGGAAGTAAAATCAGCCGATGGATAAGACCAAACGGATTAGAGATCGTCAAACGAAGAGTCCCAATCGGCGTCATTGGTATCATCTACGAATCACGCCCAAATGTAACTGCCGACACAGCAGCCTTATGCTTCAAGACATCCAATGCCGTAATTTTACGTGGCGGTAAAGAAGCAGTACACTCCAATGCAGCAATTGCTGACGCACTAATCGCTGGTGGTGCAAAAAAAGGACTACCAGAAAATGCAATCCAGCTAATCAGAACCACCGATAGAGCAGCTGTAAAAGAGCTAGTGCAGCTAGAAGGCTTAGTTGACTTAGTTATACCTCGTGGCGGCGAATCACTAATACATGCAGTAACAAAAGATGCACATATACCTGTAATCAAACATTACAAAGGATTATGCCACACATATATCGATGCTGAAGCCAACCTAGAGATGGCACTTAACATTACTATCAATGCAAAATGCCAACGCCCAGGTGTATGCAATGCATTAGAAACGCTACTAGTACACAAAGATATTGCCAAAGAATTCCTACCACAACTAGCCGAAGCAATGAGCGAATATAACGTAGAGCTCAGAGGTGACTCCATAGCACAAAAAACTGTACCATCCATGAAAGAAGCAGTAGAAGATGATTGGACCGAAGAGTATCTTGACCTAATTCTTTCAGTGAAAGTGGTAGAATCAACACAAGACGCCATTGATCACATCAATAAATATGGTTCTCGTCATTCAGATGCCATCATCACCGAATCTGCAGTAGCTCAAAAACAGTTCATACAGGAAGTAGATTCATCCACAGTTTACATCAACGCATCCACTAGATTCACTGACGGTAGCGAATTTGGTATGGGCGCCGAAATAGGCATCAGTACAGACAAACTCCACGCTCGTGGCCCTATGGGACTAGAAGAACTCACTACCTACAAATATATTGTAAGTGGTAAAGGCCAGATACGAGATTAGAGAAAGAAAGCTGTGGGCATTTCGGCTCCGCTCAATGACCACAGCCAAACACCAACACAAATGTAGCGTCGGCTTCACGCCAAAAGGCAGTCCCTGAGCGGTTTGTCCGGGCGTAGTTACGCATTATGTGGTCATTGAGCGGAGCCGAAATGCCGCATAATGCGAGACGAAGCCTGAAACCGAAAAGGCCGTTACTACGCTCCACTACACAGCCCTAGCCACAACAGTACCAGCCCAAACAGCACATAACGTACAGACAACATTAAGAAAGATATTAAGTCCTGCCTTCAGAAAGAGTGAGCTCTGCAGCAGTGATATTGTCTCATACGAAAATGTAGAAAAAGTCGTTAATGCACCCATCATACCTATCGCAATAAAACCGCGCATAGCATCAGAGACCACAAACCTTTCATTAGCTAACACAAGAAATAGCCCCAAGATAAAGCTACCGATGATATTTACAACAAGAGTACCGTACGGCAGTCGTTCACCGAGAAGACGGTAAGTCCACCCAGAAATCAAATAGCGCATAATTGCACCGAAAAAACCACCTAATCCTATTGCAAAAACCTGTAACATTTTATTCCTTATTTATGAGCCGATCGCAAACCTATTCAATTATACTGCTTTTTTTGGCTCAAAGAGCCAACTCTACAACTCCCTAAATCATTCAACCCCCACAGTAGAGCGGAAAATCATTTTGTCCTATAATTATTTTGTCAAAGTTTTCAACAGAGCTACACCATCGTTCAGCGTTCAAAGCTCATCGTTCATTTTAACACCAAGTCTATCGTAGCAAAGCTTTGTAACTACTCGCCCTTTGGAAGTGCGATTAATATAGCCTTCCTGAATAAGATACGGTTCATACACCTCTTCAATAGTGTCAGACTCTTCACCAACAGATACAGCAATGGTATTTAGACCAACAGGTCCGCCAG
>DAOVUR010000133.1 GCA_030632465.1 bacterium
CAGTATCATAATGTTATAGATGTTGTTGTTCTTGATATGGTTATGCCTAATATGGGTGGTGCTGAAACATTTTATGCGTTACAGAAGATCAATCCAGATGTTAAGGTTATTGTTACTTCAGGATTTAGTATCAACCGAAATGTCCAGGGGTTAATTGATACAGGTGCAGAAGGTTTTGTGCAGAAACCTTTCAGGAAAAGTTGTTTATGCTCTGCGATATCAGCTGCTTGTAAATAAAAGTATAGCTTGATATATCGGTTGGTTTGGGCGTAGAGTCTTCCACGTTTATTATATGAACGTGATAGCTGTAGATATTTGATAAAGGAGATAGTTATGATAGGGCAATTTGCTCCAATAGCATTTTGGACACCGGGTGGATGGGAAATGTTAGTGATCTTGGTTGTGGCGGTGCTTATTTTTGGGCGGCGTTTACCTGAGATTGCTAAAAATATGGGTAAAAGCGTATCTGAGTTCAAGAAGGGTGTTAAAGAGGCTGATAAGGCCAAGGATGATATTCTTGATGATGTGCGTGATGCTGGTGACAAAGTAGATGTTGCGGCTAAGGATGCTGATTTATCTGATGATGCTGATCAGAAAAGCTGAAGAAAATAGATCATGAAGCAGTCACCAGAAGATAGCCATTATGACTCTTCAATGAGCCTTGAAGATCATTTGGATGAATTAAGATTTCGTCTTATACGTATAGTTATAGGTGTTGCCGTTGGTTTGGTAGTCTGTCTCTTTTTTGGCTCTCATATCGTGGGTCTTATCCAACATCCATATTTAGAAGCTGTGCATTCGCTACAGGGTATTGCTGCTACATCAGATAGTGCGCAATCCGGTACAGCTGCTGGCTCTGTTATGCCTGAGAAATATCAACTTCAAACACTTTCACCTGCCGGTGGCTTGCTAAGCTATATGAAAATAGTCTTAGTTTCAGGGCTACTGCTGTCATCACCGTGGGTGTTTTATCATATATGGATGTTTATTGCGACTGGCTTGTACCCTAAAGAAAAGAAGTTTGTTTATAAAGCAGCGCCAGTTTCTGCTGGGCTATTTGTGTTTGGCGCACTCTTTTTTGTGTTAGTAGTAGCGCCGTTATCTCTTACTTTTTTGGTGAACTTTAATGACAGGGTTCTTGACCTACGTTCAGCTTTTGATTTTACTGAGTATGTGTCATTTGTGACTACGCTTGCTTTTGTTTTTGGAATAGCTTTTCAGATGCCGTTGGCTATCTTCTTTTTAAATAAGGCCGGCCTAGTTTCCGTGACACAGCTAACGACGTCACGGAAGTATGTCTTGTTAGGAATTGTTGTTGTTGCTGCTATGGCTACGCCGCCGGATGTTATCTCGCAAGTTACGCTAGCTTTGCCGCTATACCTACTGTTTGAACTGGGGATTGTCTTTAGCAGGCTTTCTGATATGTCGAACAAAAACTAATTTGGTTGTCTGGCAGGGGAGTTGTAGGGCCGAAATGCCCCAATGTAGACCGGCTCTTCGGCTCCGCTCATGGACCTTGCTAGAGGATGGTTTTCGCTGAGTAGGTATAGGCGACGCTTCGTTATAGTCTGAAATCATGCTCGTCCTGCTGGCCATTGAGCGGAGCCGAAATGCCTCATCCAAGTGAGTTTTTTCTTGGTACTATTAAAAAGAAAGATATCAATAATTGTTTATCTGCCTAACTGCGAAGCTGTTGGTATGATTCACTATTCACTATTAATTATTCACTGTCTTTATTTGTTCACTGCTTTTAAGAGTGTTTTCTACAATTTCTTTTAGGCCGGTGGAAATATCTGCTGTTTGCACAATACGGGTTAGCTCTTGTTTCATAAGCTTCTTTGCATCTGGGTTTAGTTTCGGGTAGTCCTTGAATGCTTTGGCGAAACCAGCAGATGTTAGATTATTAAATTTGTCAACTTCGATACATATATCAGCTATTAATTTATATCCCTGTCCAGAAGCATGGTGGAAGTGAATGCTGTTGTTTGCGAATGCTCCATATAAACTACGTAGTCGGTTAGGGTTCTTGTTATCAAAAAGTTCATCTTTTGCGAGCTTTAAAGTGTCACCATACGCATCAGGTCGGCTACTGGCACTTGCTTGGACCGCGAACCATTTATTGATGACATTAAATTCTTCTTTGTAGTAGGTGTGAAACTCTTTAAGCGCGCTATCTCGTTCTGGGCTTTTTGTTTTGCATAAGACCGCCATAGCACTCAGTTTATCGGTCATATTATTGGCGTTTATGAACTGTGTCTTTGCGAGCTCTACAGCTTTGTCATCAAGTGCTGAGAGATAGCTTAAGCAGAGGTTCTTGAATTCGCGTTCTCCAATAGATTTGCCGTCAGTTTTATATTCAGTAGTTGAGTATTTATTGTAGAACTTTTTTAATAGCTCTTTATGCTGCTCTGCTATCTGTTTAATGAATATGTTACGTGCAGTAAATGCATTATGGAAGTCGCATACTTCAAGCTCTTGATTGATCAACGATATTGGTGGTAGTGTTAATGCTTCTGAACAGAATGCTCGATCCAATGTTTCGTCAGAGATAAGTGTGCCAAATGCGGTAATAATTTCTTCAGGAACTGATGGTGAATTGCCTTGTTTTAGCTCGGTAATCATTTCGAGGATGGATTCCATAGCTAGTTGTTGACCTGCGTCGTAGCGGTTGAAAGAATCGCTGTCGTGCTTTAGTAGAAAAATAAGTTCATCGCGACTATAGCTGTATATAGATTTAACTGGTGCGGAGAAATTACGGAATAGTGATGGTGTTGGTTCTGAGTTTATGTTTGTGAATACAAATTTGCTAGTTGATTCACTAATGATTAGTGTTCTATTGGTTGTTGCACATTTAGCATCTTCATTTTCCAGTTGTAATAATAAATCTTTACCATGTTTATCTATTAGGCCAATGGTCATTGGAATGTAGAAAGGCTCTTTGGGGCTGTTGTCGGCTGTTGCTGGACAACTTTGTTTAACTGTTAGTGTATAGGTTTGTTTGTCTTGGTTATAGCATCCTTCAGTTTTGCAGATAGGTGTGCCTGCCTGATTATACCAACGCCTGAATTGCGGTAGTTGTGTATTGTTGGCCGACTCCATGGCATGTAGGAAATCCTCGGTAGTAACGGCCATGCCGTCATATAGCTCGAAATATTTGTCTATGCCTTTACGGAACCCATCTACCCCTAGAATGGTTTGCAACATGCGGATAACTTCAGCACCTTTATTATATACAGTTGCAGTGTAGAAATTGTTTATCTCTTTGTATGATTGTGGTTGGATAGGGTGTGAGTTCGGGCCTGCGTCCTCTACGAATTGTACGGCACGCATGCCGCATGCATCGTGTATGCGCTTGATAGGGCGTGAATTCATGTCAGCCGTAAATTCACCGTCACGAAAAACGGTTAAGCCTTCTTTTAGGGTGATCTGGAACCAGTCACGGCAGGTAACGCGGTCGCCTGTCCAGTTGTGAAAATACTCATGGGCTACGACGGTTTCTATATAGCTAAAATCACTATCGGTTGCTGTTTCTGGGTTGGCAAGTGCGCAGGCGGAGTTAAAGATATTGAGTCCTTTGTTTTCCATCGCTCCATAATTAAAAGCATCGACCGCGACAATCATGAATAGATCAAGGTCGTATTCAAGTCCGAAGGTTTCTTCATCCCAGAGCATGGCCTTCTTTAACGATGTTATGGCATGTTGAACTTTGTCGTCATTGCCATGATCAACAAAAATGTGGATATCAATTTTTCTACCTGACATGGTTGTGAAGTTATCCTTTGCGACAGCAAAATCTCCGGCAACGAGCGCGAAGAGGTAGCATGGCTTTAAAAATGGGTCGCTCCATTTTGTTAGGTGACGACTATGGGGAAGGTCTTGTGATTCGGTGTTGTTACCGTTTGACAATAAGTGTGGGAACTTTGTTTTGTCGGCGGTTATAGTTGTTGTGAATGCGCTCATTACATCTGGGCGATCGATATAGTAGGTGATTTTCCGAAACCCTTGCGATTCATTTTGGGTGCATAGCACATTGCCCGACTTATATAATCCTTCTAGCCATGTATTGTTGTATGGATCGATTTCTACTACGGTTTTGAGTGTGAATTCTGAAGGGACATTTGTGATGCAGAGTAACTTGTCAGTAACCACAAAATCATCTTCCGATACTACTTCGCCATCAATTTCGACTAAGGTGAGCTTTAAGCGTTCGCCGTTTAGTTTTAATGTGTGACCTGCTGGTGTATTGCTATTTGCTTTTATCTGCAGGATGGCGGTTACGGTTACTGATTTTTCAAAGATATCGAAGTACAGGTCTGTAGTAGGGATAAGGTAGTCTGGTGCAGTGTAATTTTTTAGATATTTAGTGTTGTCTAATGAAGTCATGTTGAATCCTTATTGTTTTAGATTGAGGTGAAATATTCGCACAAAGTTTGGCGTGATGCAAGCATGCGCTGGAAAAGGGGAATGCTTGAATGGTTGAGAAAAATGAGACCTTCCAGTCACGTATGAGTTCTATTTACTGTTGGGTTTTCATTTTTCTTGATTATGTCGGTGTTTAGTCGTTAGTATGTTGCCATGAAAAACATAGAAAAACACCCTGAATATCAGTATCTCGATCTGCTTCAAGATATCCTTGATAATGGATCTGAGAAAGAGCTCTTTTTAACGCCGGAAGTTAAGGCGCAATATCTTGATAATGGTGAGGAATTACCACATATTAAGTCTGTATTTGGCAGGCAGATTCGCTTTGATATGTCTAAAGGTTTTCCGCTATTGACCACTAAGAAAGTGTTTATGCGCGGGATTACTGAGGAACTTATATGGTTTCTTAAAGGGGACTCTAACCTGAAATATTTGGCTGACCGTGATGTGCATATCTGGGATGAATGGGCATACAAAAAATATCACCGACTTTGTAAGGAGTCTGGACTGCCTGACCTGACGCAGAAAGAGTTTATTGCTAAGCTTAAGTCTGAGCCTGAAGATGGTGAGTTTGTTCAGATGTGGGGTGACCTAGTTACTATTTATGGTCGTATGTGGCGGCGTTGGCCTGCAAGTGATGGGCGTGATATTGATCAGCTGGGCTGGTGTATTAAAGGTCTTAAAGAGCGTCCATTCAGAAAGTCGTATGTGGTTTCTGCATGGAACCCTGATTTTATTTATGATATGGCATCGTCTGGTAATGCTAATGAAGTACCGCCGTTTTGTCATACTACGTATCAGTTTAGCGTTACACATGGTAATCGTTTGAATCTTGGACTTTATCAGCGAAGTGCGGATGTTTTTCTTGGCGTGCCATTCAACATTGCTAGTTATGCGTTATTACTACAGATGGTGGCGCAGGTGACAGGATTAGTGCCGGGTGACTTCGTTCATACTTTTGGCGATGTCCATATCTATTCGAACCATAAAGATCAGGTGATAGAGCAGATTTCACGCGAACCAAAACCGTTTCCAACGATGACACTTAATCCTGAGATTAATGATATTGATTCATTTAAGTATGAAGATTTCACATTAGAGGGATATGATCCGCATCCGGCGTTAAAGGCACCGATCACTAATGTTGGCGGATACTAAATAAAGGGTGAAGGGTGAAGGGTGAAAG
>DAOVUR010000268.1 GCA_030632465.1 bacterium
CCTTAACAGAACTGTTGCACAGTTAAAAAACAAGCCTCTGCCACCAATAATCAACGTAACTATCAACCTAGACTTCATAGACTTTAGCGCCATACCATCAGACGAAACAGTATCAGCCACTATTACTTATGGATATATTGAAGATGAACGACTAAGAATTGACACCTACCGTAGAATTGCAGAAGCAACAACGCCGCAAGCGGTAAAAGATCTATATGACGAAATCACAGATCGCTTTGGCAAACCACCACAGAGCGTTACACGACTTTTCAAACTAACAGATCTTCGTATTCTAGCCACCAACAGAGGCATACTTTCAGTAGAAACACAAGGCAGCAAGCTGATGTTACGTAGCCGCGAAAAATTCCTAATGGAAAACAGTCGGTTTCCTAGACTACAGGCCTCAACTCCTGATGATAAACTTAAAGAGATCTCCGTCAGGATTCAAACAGTTTCCGAATGGAACCTTAAAAGCAGTTAATAGTTTTTAGTAAAACAGCTTTCCAAAGCTGTTAATAAACAGACCTAGAAACCTATTTAGTGCAAGATCGGCTCCACCCGTCGCGTTAGGTTCATAAAACCAACTCTACCTGTCCCTTAATAATTCCAATCTTTTCCGTAGAGCATCACCGTCGCACAGCAATCCTGCTGCGCCATCCGTAGCCTCCGGCGAAGGGTGGTTCATCCTGCATATCCATGTGAATACCCTCCGCCGAGTAGCACCGCAGAACAGCATACAAGGATTTTCACAATTTAATCATTGCAAAAACAAACAGATCATATATTATTTATTTCATGAATATTGCAACAGCAAATATACTTGAATTGAGCATTTCTGAACGTATCCAACTCGTAGAAGATATTTGGGATAGTGTTATAGAAGTACCTAATGCGATTCCATTAACTAAGGGTGAAAAAGAAGAGCTCGACCAGCGACTATATGCCTATCACCAGAATCCAGACGAAGGATCACCATGGGGGATAGTACGCGAACGGATTAAAAATAAGACATGAACAATAAAGTCATTATTAGCTCTATTGCCGAACAAGAGCTTACTAAAGCATTTAACTGGTATGAAACTTGTGCTTCAGGACTAGGTTCAGATTTTTTATTGTCTGTTGATGCATCAATAAACTCTATTGCACGTAATCCTGAACATTATCAAATTATTTATAAAACAATACGATGCGCCTTTACCAAACGTTTTCCATATAAAATACTTTTTATTACTAAACAAAACAAAATAATCGTAATTGCTATATTTCATGCTAAGCGTAACCCTATAAACTGGAAAAGCCGGGTCTGATTGCTTTCTTTTGATTTTCAACTTTAACTTTTTAATTGAGTTTAATTATGCAGACAACACCTAAAGGACTACGCTTACATATTGGCATCTTTGGCCGTCGAAATGTGGGTAAGTCATCATTCTTAAATGCTTTTACTGGCCAAGAGGTTTCCATTGTTTCCGATGTAGCCGGCACAACAACTGACCCTGTTGAAAAAGCAATGGAAATACTCCCTATCGGGCCAGTACTATTTATAGATACAGCGGGCATTGATGATGTTGGTGCTCTCGGAGAAATGCGTATTGAGAAAAGTCGTAAAGTAATTGAACGTACCGATGTTGCGGTATTGATTACAGACGCCGCAGAGTGGGACGATTTTGAGACCGAGATGCTCGACTGGTTCGCAACCGAAAAACTGCCTATAATCG
Source organism: bacterium (assembly GCA_030632465.1). Taxonomy (GTDB): domain Bacteria; phylum Verrucomicrobiota; class Kiritimatiellia; order UBA8416; family CAMZLY01; genus CAMZLY01. Next base: position 1,716 of record DAOVUR010000268.1, read on the forward strand.
TAATTTTCAATAAGACAGACCTTGCAGAGCCAAATGCTAATGCAATCAAACTATTAACTGAGCGTAAAATTCCATGGCTGAAAACTGTAGCCAATCAAGGTCTAGGACAGACTGATTTTCGCCAAGTACTTATCGACACCATGCCTGACGAGTTCATCGCACCAGGCTCTATTATTGGTGATCTTGTTCAACCCGGAGAAGTGATAGTACTCGTAGTACCGATTGATTTAGAAGCACCTAAAGGTCGCCTGATTCTACCGCAAGTGCAAACTATCCGTGACATCCTTGATAGCGATGCATGCTGTGCCGTGGTAAAAGAGCGTGAGCTACGCGACATGCTTGGCAATCTAAAAAGAAAGCCCGTACTAGTTGTGACTGACTCGCAAGCATTCCTTAAGGTTGATGGAGACACACCACCAGATATACCATTAACATCCTTTTCAATTCTATTTGCCAGATTCAAAGGTGACCTTGCATCCTTTGCCGCTGGTGCTAGAGCAATCGAAACCTTAAAGCCTGGTGACAAAATATTAATGGCCGAAGGCTGCACTCACCATCCTATTGGTGAAGATATAGGACGCGTAAAAATCCCACGTTGGCTAACGCAATATGTAGGCGGCAAGCTTGAGTTTGACACACATAGTGGCAGAGACTTCCCCGACAACCTTTCAGAATATAAGATGGTGATCCATTGCGGATCATGTACATTTAATCGTCGACAGCTCCTCTCTAGAATTATGCAGTGTAATAAAGCTGGCGTCCCCATCACAAACTACGGCATGGCCATTTCATACTCACTGGGAATCTTTGATAGAGCATTAGCTCCATTTCCTGAGACAGAGTAAAACATATAC
>DAOVUR010000051.1 GCA_030632465.1 bacterium
GGAAACACTTGGACTGGATTCAGACATGACGAGGCAGGAGATTATTCAGCGCTTGGAGATAATAAGAGGCAGGAATATTGTGGTTGATCTGTCGTTTTATTCATATCGAGATCTTTCGCGTGTGGAGTCGGGGCCATTTTTGCAGGCTGCACTTGAGCGTAATCCGGTTACAGTTGATGCTACGGTTGATATGTCGCTGCCGGATATTTTTGAAGAGTTGCAGAGTATGCCTAATGAATCTATTTATGAAGGTAAAGGGCGACTTGCTCAGCCTGATGAGGTGTGGAATTGCAGGCGTGGTGATGGGGTGGAAAAAGCGTTATTGCTAGTAAATGTTTTTGTTAACAGGGCGACAGGAGAAGCGTGGAAAATAAAGATATCGGATGCAAAGGCTATTGTATCTGTTGCCGGTGAAGAATTCATCTTTGAGACAAGTAAGGAACTTGCACCGCAGGAATGGGGAGATGGAACGATGAGCGCGGAACGATGAGCGCGGAACGATGAGCGATGAAGTGCGGTGCGCTATACGGTTTTGACATGGATTTTCAGGATGGACAGGATTGCTACTCTACGGTGCGGTGCGCTATGGAGTTTTGACGGGATTAACAGGATTTACATGATACTGCTCTAGGGAACGGTGCGCTATAAAGAAAAAGGTTACTACGAAATACGCGAAGGGCGCGAAACTGTGCGCTACCTTTTCTTTTGTCGTTGTCGGGCATCTCTCTGCAAGGGCAAACCCGGATGGTGGAGTGATCATGTTCGTAGTACCTGTGGTGCTTAACAGGCTCGGAGGCCTGTTTTACTTGGATGGTGGTTTTTTATTTCCTAGCGATACTGATATACCAGCTTCGATTTTCTCGGTGCGCCATATTCTAACCTGACGTAGAACGGATAGAGTTACGATGGTGGCTATGATGGCAGTAGCTAGAGATATAATTATATGATGGCGGTAGATAAAGTCGAGCACTGGGTGCATGAATGATCGCATGATTAAAGCGCGACGTTTTTCTGATAGATGGGTTGGGATGCTCTCGGTGGTATGCGTGCCCTGGAGGAAATGGAATGCCTCTTGTATCTTTGCTGCTTCTGCTTGGCACTCTTCACATTTTCCTAAGTGTTTTTTGATTAGGCTGGCGCGATTTTGGCCTGTATCGTCTGTGATGTAGGCGAAGAGGTGCGCCTGAACATCGGTACATTTCATTGTCTGGTTTTTTCTATTGTTACTCATGAGTTTTTACCTTTGCAAGTTCGGCGGCCATCTTCTTCATGGCATGGTGTAAAATATAGCCGATATTGGTAACGGTTAGTCCTGTTATCTCACCGATTTCTTTATATGATTTTTCTTCGTAAATTTTAAGGACGACAAGTTGCTGTTCGCGTGATGTTAGTGTGCGTAAGCTTGCTGCAGCGCGTTCTGCCTGTTCTCCTATATGAAATCCATCTCCACGGTTTGGCGGAATAAAGTTGTCGATCTCTTCTGCATGTTGCAGGTGTAGCAGGTGTCGGCGTGACTCTTTGCGAATATAGTCTACGGCACAGTTATGGGCAACACGGTAGAGCCAGCTGGATAGTTTTGGTGACGGCTCTAGTTCATCTGTCCATTTTTTGAATAGTTTAATGAAGGTGTTTTGGACAATATCTTGGGCTGCATTGGAGCCACCCACTATACGTGATGCGTAGCGTAGTAGCTGTTCCTCATAGCGGGCGACGATGGTGTTGAACGCTATGAGCTGTTCTGCTTTAGATTGTTTTCTGCGTTTTTTCATTATCTTGTTACTATTAAAACGAATATGGCAGAGGATATATTAGGCAGAGGGTAATGTTGTGGTTAAATTGTATTTGCTGGGAAGCATGATAATGTGCTTAGTTGAATGGCGACAAGAATACCTGTTGTCATTCCCATGAATACTTCGAATCTGGTGTGTCCTAGTAGTTCTGCTAGTTTTTGCTCGGAGAATCGGTGCTCTTTAAACAGTTCTTCGACCATTTCGTTGATTAGTCTGGCTTGCGTGCCAGCGGCACGTCTGACTGTTGATGCGTCAAACATTGTGATAAGCGCAAAGCCTAGGGCAACTGCAAAAATTGGGCTGCCGAAGCCGACATTGATGCCGGTTATGGTTGCAAGTCCTGATACTAGGGCTGAATGTGCGCTTGGCATACCGCCAGTACTCATTAAGTAGCTGTAGTTGATGCGTTTAGTTTTGATGAAGTTGAGCAACATCTTGATTAATTGTGCTAGCATCCAAGCACAGAATGGGGTGATGATATAGACGTTTGTAAATATATTTAAAAAAGAGTCTCTCATGATGTTCCTTTAATATGCATTTTTATTTGCGAATAGTGTCCGAACTAATATCTTGAAATCAAATGTTAATGACCAGTTTTCGAGATAGTATAGATCATATTTAATACGCTCCTCAATACTGGTGTTTCCGCGAAGACCATTTACTTGTGCCCAGCCTGTCATGCCTGGCTTGGATACATGTCGCCACATATATTTGTTGATATCGGTTTTAAACTTCTCAACAAAATGCGGCCGTTCTGGTCTTGGTCCTGCCATACTCATTTCGCCTTTAAGAACATTCCATAGTTGAGGAAGTTCGTCCATGTTGGTTCTGCGTAGTAGAGCACCTATTTTTGTTGTTCGCGGATCATTTTGTGCGGTAAAAACTGGGCCTGAGTCTTGTTCAGCATCAATTTGCATGGTGCGTAGTTTGTATAGGTTGAAGTTTTTTCCGTTCTCGCCGCAACGCTCCTGTTTATAGAATATTGGGCCAGGCGATGATTTTTTTATCATAATTGCGGCTATTACAATAATGGGGGCACTTAGGAGTAGAGCAACTGCGGCGCCTATGATATCTTCGCCACGTTTAAGAATTCTTTTCCAGAAGTAGTCTAGTGGCCAGCGGCTAATGCCTAGTAGTGGGATGTCGTTTAGTGATTGTACATCCATGCTACTGGTTAGAACTCGGAATAGGTCGAGGATCATATTAAAGGTGATAAGGTTTTGTTCGCAGAGTAGAATTATTTCTACGATTTTCTCGTGGCCAAGGCTTGAGTTTGTAAGGATTATCTGGTTGACGCTGGTATGTTCTAGGAATTCGCTTAGGGTTCCTATATTTCCGATGATTTTATCTGCAGGGATTTCCGGATCTGGTGTTGTTATATCTGTCTGCATAAAGCCTACTATATTTGCCTTTAGCATAGTCTCTTTTTGGAGGGTCGTGGTAAGGTGAGCTGCAGATGCGTCTGTTCCAAGTATGAGTATATTATTTCTGGTTTTGCTATGTCTTGCCATGTTCCACTCTAGCCTATAAAGGGCGTATCGCTCTAACGCAACTATTATCCCGACGGTTATGACCGAGCTGATAATCACTATTCGCGAGAAGTCGGCAATGTGAATGACGGCAAATGCTAGCGTAAAGTTGATGAGAGTCCCTAGAAGGCATCCTTTGCCTATGCGTGGAATTTTATCAATGAACGATCCTGTTTGTGGGCGGATGTATAGGCCGAGATTACGGAAGACAAGAATTGTTATTACTGTAGCAAATGCAGCGCCGATGGCATAAACCTTATAGAAGTCAGGTTGAGGCTCATTTATGATTGGTATGATCCTGGCGCTAAATCTAAGCCATGTTGCTAGCATAAGGCCACTGTAAATTGCCACAGCATCGGCAGTTATAGATAGTGCGCTCAATAGTGCGTCGGATGTATCATTTCTTTTCATTTCGTATACTATATGGAAAGAGGTGGTAAATTGCAAAGAGTAGTATTAAAAGTTTTTTAAAAGATTAAGGTGGCGGACGCGAACTGTTTTTTTTAGAACCTTGAGTTGTGGTGGGATTTATGATGAAATAGCAAAAAATATGGGGAAAGATATGAATCAATTATGGGCACCATGGCGTATGGAATATATTATGGGCGACAAGCCTGACGGCTGTTTTTTATGTGATATTATTGCTGGCAAGAATGATAAGGATAATTTATTACTAAAACGTGGTGAGACTTGTGCTGTGGTGATGAATCGGTATCCGTATAATGGTGGGCATCTGATGGTTTTGCCATTTAGGCATGTAGCCGAGCTGGGGGATCTTACTGCAGCAGAGAAGATTGAGATTATGGATCTGACTGATGAGTCGATAAAGGTTTTGAAAAAGGTTATGTTTCCGGCAGCTTTTAATGTGGGTGCTAATTTGGGCAAGGTTGCTGGTGCTGGTTTAGAAGAGCATTTGCACATGCATATTGTGCCGCGCTGGGATGGGGATACGAATTTTATGCCAGTACTCTCTGACACAAGGGTTGTGCCGTTGGCGCTGGCTGATTTATGGGATATGCTGCAACCAGAATTCTAGGCTACAGTATCAAAGAGTGTCTCGAGCTCTAATTGACATTTAAGAAATGCATCTACTATCTTAGGGTCAAATTGTGTTCCGCTATTTTCTGATATTTCGGTAGCAGCATCTTGCGGGTTTATTGGTCCTCTGTAGACGCGAGCTGAACGCATGGCATCGTATGCATCAATAACACTAAATATTCTTGCACCAATACATATCTCTTCCCCTTTAAGCTTTTGTGGATATCCTGATCCATCGTAATGTTCTTGGTGTTGATAGACAATTTGAGAAGCACCTTTAAGGTATGGGCTTGTTTTTAATATGTCATAGCCGATACGTGGATGCTCTTCCATTATTATCCACTGTTCGTCGGTAAGTGGTCCTTCTTTGAGTAGTACTGAATCGGGTATACCTATTTTTCCTATATCATGCAGTAAGGCGCCAGTTGCAATTCGTTTTATATCTTTTGGTGCCATATCAAGCTGTTTTGCAAGAATAGTGGCTAGTGAGCGTGTTCTTATGCTGTGTTTGGCTGTATGGTGTTCGCGAGCATCAAGCATGGCAACCATGGCTTCTAGGGTGAATTCGTATGACTGTTTTGTCTCTTCTAGGGTTATTGCGAGTTGAGCACTACGCTTGTTCACTGTCTCTTCAAGATGTAGTTGGTAGTTGATGTTTTCTTGTTTTAGTCTATAAAATTCTAGTGAGTGTTTCATCATGAGGGATAGTTGATCTTTTATAACAGGCTTCTGGATGAAATCGTAAGCGCCTTTACGTAGAGCATCGATAGCGTTGTCAACTGTTGCCTGACCGCTTATCACGATTTTGATTAAGGATTCATCAAGATCATTTGCATGATGCAGGACATCTAGCCCGCTCATGTCGGTTAGCCCAAGGTCGGTTATCAGAATGTTGTAGTAGCCCGGTTTTGACTTAAGGCTTTCCAGTGCTTCAGCTGCCGTAGTAAAGGCGTCGACTAAATATCCGTCAGTAGTGAGCATGGCTTTTAAAACATTGAGAACGGGTATTTCATCATCGATAAGTAAGATTTTTCCTGATTCTTCAGTTGTTGTAGCAGTCGCTTCTATAAAGTTCTGTTTGGCTATATCGCTTTCATTTACCTCGGGTTCGCCTAATACGCTACTACATGTGTGGTCTGGCCAGGTGCAGATGCGATTACGACCAGAATCTTTTGCGTTGTATAGCGCCTTATCTGCTTGGATTAGTAGCTCTTGGTGCGAGGAAGGATTGGTTCTATTTAAGCTGGTTGCAATTCCGACAGAGATGCTTAATCCTATGTTATGGTCTTCTGTCTCGAGGAAGAACGCTCTAGTTTGCTCCATTAACCTTTCGCCAAAAGTAAGAGCATCCTTTTTGTCTGCTTGCGGAAGAATGGCGACAAATTCATCACCTCCGTATCGTGCAATAATATCCGTTGTACGAGAGACTTCCGTCATAATATCGGAGAAAGCGCATAATATCTCATCGCCCACGTTGTGGCCAAAGGTGTCGTTGATATTTTTAAAGTAATCTACATCAACGATGATAATAGCCATCGAGTATTCATAACGTTGACTTGTAAGCCATGCGCGTTCCAGTTCTTCGTTAAGTCTAGCACGGTTAAAAGATCCTGTTAATGGGTCGCGTGTTACGAGGTGATGCATCTTTTGTAGTGCAACAAAGGCGGTGGAGATGTGATTTGCAGCATGATATAGAAGTGATATGTCGGACGGGAGGTATGCATCTTCTTGATCGCTGGCAATGGTGAGAAGGCCGTAGATAGTATCGTCAATGATTGCTGGAACCGAGATGATGCTACCTATTTCTTTGGCACCATCCTCTTGGACAAGATTACTAGTGATATTACTGCTGATGTCATCTGGGTTAAGGTTATTACCACTTATGGCATTGTACCGGGTAAATATCTCTTTTTTTACATCAGCTATAAACTCTTCTGATACAGCTTTTTGTGGCGACATCAGTAGCGTGTTGTTTTCGTCAGAAAGGAGGATACCCACAATATTGGCAGGAAACATTTTTGCTATAGAGTTACTGAATTCAAGGAGGATTTCTGGCAGACTTCTTATGTTAATAATGTTTTTGCTTAAACGTGTTAAGACATTCAAGTGATTGCGCATAAGTGTCAGCGCATTCTCGGTGTGAACATTTTCTGCTTTTTCTTGTTTGCGCTTATACTCTTGCACCACATTATCACACAGCTCTTGTAGCTGAGTTGGTTTGTTCATGATGCATGTTATGTCGAGTTTGGCTGCACTAGTGATAGCGTCTTCGGTAACATATCCGGATACAATAATTACGCCTAGCCAAGGCCATATTTTGAGGGCTTCTTGTAGGAATATAATGCCGTTCATGCCTTGCATGTTTAGGTCTACAATGAGGACGTCGAAGTCCTCTTTCATGATGGCAAGAAGCGCTTCTCTACCATCGCTGGCAGATTTAACATAATGTTTTTGCTGTTCCATGACAGCGCAGAAGATCTTTCTGATGCCCGGTTCATCGTCAACCACCAATACACGTATTGGTGGAGTTTCATTATTTTGTACTTCGATATCCATATATTTTGCGCCTAATAGGTCAGTGCTTGCACATTGCAGTCTTAATATTTATTAATTTATATAAGCACAAGCATTCTAGCAAGAGAAATGTCTATGTAATCTTAGAAAGTGACTACATGATTATTGAATGATATTTGCGATATCAGTATGCCATGGTCTATTTTTCGTGCTGATTGATGCGAAGAACTGCGCCTGATTCTGGTGTCCAGATATTTAGGTTTGCAGGAATAGCCATGCAGTCTTTTTCTCTGTTGGCTGTCAGCTTCTCGGAATTATCAAATTTTATGCAGCGTATATCTAGATGATCTTTAAAGACATGCACTAGTTTGAGCTGATGGAATGAGCCTGATGCCATGGTCCATGGTTTGTCATCATTGGCTGGGCGTAATGGTGCACCCCAAGATCCTTCTCCGATGTAGGTTGTGCCACGTTTATCATCGCGTATAAAGCTTTCGAAACTATCAGGACCACTATCTGGACGTATTGGGTAGGTGCGTTTGACTGTATGGCTGTCTGATTCCACTACTAAATGCATACCATATTCGTAAAACAGATCGGCCCATGCGTCGATACTTCCAACCATTTCAGTTTTATGTTTTGTGTGAGGGCGCATAGGGCGGTGGTATGCGGCAATTTTCCATGTTGCATCTTTGTTTTTTTCTAATTCGCTTTTGATCCATCTATTCTGTTTCTGCCATGCGGGTTTTGCGTGGAATTGAAGTTCTGAATTTAGCGCATATATCTGCATCATATTCTTGGCGATAGTGAGTGAGTAGAATGTATTTGCATTTGGTACATCGAAAATCTTGTTTACGGCATTAAAGTCGTTGTTTTCGTGGTTACCGTGAGTTGGTATTATGGGGTACATTCTACCATCTTCGCTGCGGGTGGTTTGCCAATCGTCAAGCCAGTTTTGAAGTAGCTTTTGGGAAACATGCCCCGCATAATCACCTCCAAACAGTACGAATAGTGGGCGCAGTTTGCTTACGAGCAGGTTGCCAGCTCTGCGTGCTTTTCGGTTGTTACGGGAATCGCCGCCGGTAATAAAGGGGAATGGTTGGTTTTTTGCGGGTGCAGTTTTAAATCGCATAGTATCGCTGACACCTTCGCTATCTGTGATACGAAAGTTATATAGTGTGTCTGGTTTAAGATTTGTAAGGCGCGCGAACGTGTTGACCATACCCAGATAAGATTCTGTGCGGTCAGGGTTATGTGTTTTGATTTCCTTGTTGTTATCATCGAGTGTTTTTGTGCTGTACTGCAGAGTAGGGTTTTTGCCACTGATCTGGTCCCAGCCGACGACCATAGTGGTTGCTGGATCATCGCGCCAGCTGAGTCTGTATCTGCTTGATGCGGCATTACTTGGTGTAGTTGTCACAAATAGTATGGCTGTAGAGATTAGCAGGTTAAATGTTAACTTGTTTTTCATGTTTGTGTCGCCCTTCATTTCTCATGATTCTGCGTTCTTTTACAAACCCCGAACTCGTTCTTTATTTTTTCCAGAAGCTTGGTAGGAATAGGATGAGAACGGTGTAGAGTTCAAGTCGGCCAAGTAACATGCAGACGGAGAGGATTATCTGCCCTGTTGCAGGGATAGCAGCATAGTTTTGTGTGGCGCCAATGGCGTTAAGGCCAGGGCCAATATTACCTAGTGTTGCCACTACTGAAGTTGCGGCGGTTACTAGGTCTGGCGTGAAGAAGGTCATTAAAAATGATGCGATGACAAAAATCATAACGAAGATAGTGAAGAAGGCTGCAATGTTAGATACCACTTCTTGTTCGACTGGTTTATTCCCAAGTTTCACTTGCAATACTGCTTGTGGGCGCATAAATAGGCGAACTTCTTTAATCATTTTTTTCCACATGATCATGATGCGCACAACTTTCATGCCGCCGCCTGTTGAGCCTGCGCAGCCGCCTACAAACATCATTAAGACAAGAAGCATGCGCGCTGAGTGTGGCCAGATATCAAAATCTGCGGTAGCGAATCCTGTGGTGGTCAGGATGGATGTTGCCTGAAAGAAGGAGACGCGTAGTGATTCACCGAATCCGCTGTAGACGGTGCCCCAGATGTTAAATGTTAAGAATAGGCTGCATGCGAGAAGGAATAGGAAGTAGAAGCGTAACTCAGGATCTTTGAAGTATCTGCCTGGCTTGCCGGTGATGGCGTGGTAGTGTAAGGAGAAATTTATACCAGCAAGAAACATGAAGAAGATGATAATGCAGTCTATGATGACGCTGTTGTATGCGCCAACACTCGCTGTGCGTGTTGAAAATCCGCCAGTTGCCATGGTTGCAAATGTATGGCAGAAGGAGTCGAACCAGTCCATCTTACCAGCAAATTTAAGAAGCAGGATCTCTGCGAGGGTAAGAAGTGCATATACGCCCCAGAGTAGTTTTGCGGTTGTGGTGATGCGTGGTGTTAAGCGGTCTTTGGATGGGCCGGGCATTTCGGCACGGTATAGCTGCATGCCGCCTACGCCTAGGAACGGGAGAATTGCTACACATAATACTAGCACACCCATGCCGCCGAACCAATGGGTTAGTGCTCGCCAGAATAGTATGCCGCGCGGAATGCATTCGAGAGTCTGGTAATTACCGTCGGGAAGAACTGATGCTCCGGTTGTTGTGAAGCCTGACATGGTTTCGAAAAATGCGGCTATAGGATGTGGAATAACACCGGAAAGAATGTATGGTAGTGCACCAAATAGTGCGGCA
>DAOVUR010000139.1 GCA_030632465.1 bacterium
GGCAAAGATGGCAAACTAGAAGCTGTCGAATGTCTAAAAATGAAACTAGGTGAGCCAGATGATAGCGGACGTCGTCGCCCTGAAGTTGTAGAAGGGTCAGAAGAAATTATTCCTGTTGACCTCGCTGTTCTTGCTATTGGTCTACTGCCATCTACTAAAGAATTTGTTGGTGAGATGAGCCATAAGTGGGGATTACTAGACTCGGACGAGCGCACACTACAGACAGCTGATCCAATGCTTTTTGCTGGTGGCGATAGTTCAACCGCTCCGACAATGATTATTAACGCTATTGCTCAAGGGCGTCGTGCTGCCTTCCATATGGATCTCTACTTACAAGAGAAACCTATGGATACACCATTTGATATCCTACTAGAGAAAACAGATAAAGAGCTTGTTCTTGGTGAATCAAAAGATTTCAAAGGACGCACTCCTGTTCCACAGCCAACTATAGCTATCGAAGAACGAAAAGAAACTTTCGACTGCTACGAGAAGGTAATGACCGAAGAAGAAGCGCGCAAAGAAGCACACCGCTGTATGAACTGCGGAGAATGCTCACAGTGCATGGAATGCGTAAATGTATGTCCAGCCTTCTGTATTGACTTCGATCAGCGTGATCAGCAACTCGACTTCACCGTTGGTGCAGTTGTGCTCTCAACTGGCTACGAGATTCTTGACCCAGGCGCCAAAGAGCTTCTTGGTTACGGAAAAATTCCTGATGTTATTGATGGACCACAGATGGATCGCCTACTGGCACCTACCCGTCCATACAACGGCGTCTTACGTCCATCCGACGGTAAAGAGCCAGAAAGCATCGCTATTGTACTCTGTAACGGATCACGCGACAAATCAGTCTGTAATCCACTATGCTGTCGTATCGGTTGTATGTATTCAGTCAAACATGCACAGCTAGCGATGGGCGCACTACCAATGGCAGATGTAACAATCTACTATATTGATGTTCGCGCCTTTGGTAAAGGCTACGATGAGTTCTACGAACAGTCAAAAGATATGGGCGTTGAATATGTTAAAGGTAAAGTTGCTCGAGTATCACAACTCGAGAACGGTAACATGGAACTGCACTACGAAGATATGTCCGCAGAAGGCGGCCTTAAGAAGCGTGAGCACGACCTAGTTGTTCTTACCGTAGGATTCCTGCCAAACACTGAAGCATTCAAACTCTATAAAGGCTCAACAGACCTTGAGTCCGACGAATTTAACTATGTTAAAGAAATCGACCCAATAAGTGAACCTGGACGCACAAACATCGATGGACTATTTGCCGCAGGCGCAATACTTGGCGCACGTGATATTCCTGATACAGTACTGCATTCAGGTGCTGCTGCTGCACAGGCCGCAAGTTACCTTGAAGGATTGGAGAAGAAATAATGGCACAAAAACGAAAAATAGGAGTCTATGTCTGCCATTGCGGTGGTAATATCTCCGATTATGTAAATGTAGAAGAAGTTGTTGAAGGTGTTAAAAACGAGCCGGGCGTAGAAGTTGCAAAAACCCACATGTTCAGTTGCTCAGATGCCGCACAACAATTGATGATCGACGAAATCAAAGAGAAGAAGCTTGATGGAGTTGTGGTTGCGTCATGTTCACCAAAACTACACATGTTCACATTCCGTGGCATGTCAGAACGCGCAGGACTAAACCCTTATCAGTACGTTCAGGTAAACTTACGCGAACAGTGCTCATGGGCACATACAAATGACAAAATCGGCGCTACAGAAAAAGGTATCAACCTTGTTCGTGCCGGCATTGCCAAATGTGTGCTATCGCATTCGCTAACTGCCATACGAATCGAGACTAAACCATCCGCACTGGTAATTGGTGCTGGTATCTCAGGTATGCGCGCCGCTGTTTCACTTGCCGATATGGGACTTGCTGTTCATATTATTGAAAAAGAGGAAGAAGCCGGCGGCTGGGCACTCAAAACAGCACTTATGGGCCCAGAAGCGCAGAACGGGCCGGACATTGCAGCCAAACTTATCGAACGCATCAAACAGCATGACAACATCATGCTCTATACAGGTGCAGAACTAACCGAGAAGAATGGAAACATTGGAGACTTCAATGTTAAGGTTCGTATCAAAGATGGTAGCGAAGTTGAAATCAACATTGGTGCTATCATCGTAACCACAGGCTTCGATACCTACGTTCCGCAAGAAGGAGAGTATGGCTGGGGCATGGACGGTGTTGTAGAACTTAAAGATTTCCGCAAAATGCTTAATGACGGCAAAGTGGAACGTAACGGTAAGCCAGTTAAAGATGTAGTATTTATCTACTGCGTTGGTAGTCGCCAGAAGCAAACAGAAACTTGCGAAAATCCAAACAGCTACTGCTCACGCTACTGCTGTACAGCCACAACCTTCACAGCAAAAACATTACATGCCCTAGAAGAAAAAACTGGGCAGAATGTTAATCAATATCATCTCTATCGCGATATACGTACTTACGGCAAGATGGAAACAGTGTACGAAGAAGCACGCAATGGCGGCGCCCTATTCCTGCGCTGGGATCCAGAAAACCCACCAGTAGTATCAGAGGAAGACGGTCGCCTGTTAGTAAAAGTACAAGACGAACTTGACGGCAATGATGAAATAGAAATCGGCGCTGACATGGTCGTTCTCTCAACTGGCATGCGTCCACGTGACAACGAAGCACTTGATAGCATCCTGAAAATCCCTGTAAGCAAAGATGGATTCCTTAGTGAAATCCATATCAAGCTACGCCCAGTAGAAACCGTAATTGACGGAGTCTTCATTGCCGGTGCCGCACAGTCACCAAAAACTTTGGCAGAAAGCGTAGCCTCATCATTAGCCGCAGTAGCAAAAACCGGTGGACTCCTCAAAAAAGGATATGTTGATCTAGAACCGCTAATTGCCAAAGTATATGAAGATAAATGTACATGGTGCGATGAGTGTCTTAAAGCTTGTCCTTATGGCGCAATCGAGAAGACCGTTTGTGGCGATAAAGAAATTGCTATGGTGATTGACGCTCTATGTAAAGGTGAAGGCGCCTGTGTTCCTGTCTGTCCACACGATGCTATTGATATCGAAGGCTACAGAGACGATCAGATCGTCGCCATGATAGATGCCAGCATCAAAGATTATTCAAAAGCAGAATCAGCGTAAAGGATTATAATATGAGTAAGACTCAACCAGAATTGCGCGACATGTTAGAAATTGCGCAAGATGAATTCATAATGCGAGATCGGATACTGGACATCCTAAAAGATGGGCCAAAGACCATTCTCGAAATTACAGAAATTATGGGCTACCCAAGTCGGGAAGTAGTAATCTGGCTATTCGGCCTACGTCGCTACGGATTTGTAGAAGAAGTCGGCCGTGCCGATCTGGACGGTTACTTTAAATACGAACTTAAAGAAGAAGAGCCGGAACTGGCAGAATAAGGATTAACATTATGTCAAAGGTATCATCAGAACTTGCCGCAAAGCTAAAGCAGTCAACAGAATTCAATGCAGAAGCCTGCTACCACTGCGGAACCTGTACAGCACTATGCCCTATGGGCTACGAAGTATTGCCACGTAAACTCTTTCGTGAAGCAATGCTAGGTTTAGAAGAAAAAGTTAAAGCACGCATCCCGGAAATCTACCAATGCCTGCTCTGTCGCATGTGCGAAGAAAACTGCCCACAAGATGTGCATATTGCAGAAAACGTTCGCTATCTACGTAACTTGATTAATAAAGAAGAGATGAACTTAATTAAATAATAATTCGAACATGGATAAACAGGATTTACAGGATAAAAATTGTAACGTCGGTTCTCAGAACCGAAAAATTAATATCGAACAAGGATTAACGATTTTAGATTTTAGAATTAATACGCATAACAAATATATCATCATTCGTTAATCGGTGTTCATTGCGGGCACTGAGCGAAGTCGAAGTGTTCTTAAATCATTTTTAAAGTAAACTTAAAATAGGAATTACGGCCATGCCATTACCAATAGCACCCATCTTGGGAATTTTAGCAGACAACATCAAGCAACGCGGAAGCGTTCTGCCTATATCTAAAAAAGCATCAACTGGCTGGGCAAAAGGGCTAAACTTGCCAAAAGGCGGCGACACTGTAATCTACACAGGTCAGATGTATCAGCTTATTCCTGCAATTGATGCAATGTCCAAGCAGATGGCAATGTTCGAAGAGTCCCCTATCACAAAACTATTCGGGCTCGGCCGCTTCGCTAACAAGATCATTAACCTATCATTCTTTATGTCACTAATGGCATCCAAGGATATGAAAGTAGAAAATAACCGTATCCTAAAGAACATCACAGGCCTACTGAAAAAAACAGGTGTTGAGTTTGGTTATCTATACGAAGATGATATGTATTCCGGCGCACTAATCTATGATGAAGGCCTAGACGAAATTTTTGTTCCTCATGCCAAGAAAGTATTTGAGAAGCTCAAAAAGAATGGCGTGAAAAAGATTATCACTGTCGATCCACACACAACCAATATGATGCGCGACATCTATCCTAAAGTTGTTCCTGGTTATGATATCGAAGTACAAAGCTACATGGAAGTACTTGCAGAAAAAGCACCTGAAGTATTAAAACAATGTAACAAAGAACTGGTAATACATGACTCCTGCGTATATGCACGCTATGAGAACATGGTTGATCAGCCGCGCGAGCTATTAAAGAATGCCGGCATAGATATTAAACTGCCTGAGCTAAGCGGAAAATCAACGCACTGCTGCGGTGGACCAATCGAAGCACTATTCCCAAAGAAAGCGCATGAAATTGCAGGTAACCGGATAGAGCAGCTAAGCGAAGAAGGCAAAGATATCGTCACCATGTGCCCTATCTGCCTAGTAAACCTACGCAAAGCCGCCAAAGGCAAAGATTGCCAGCTAAAAGATATCTCTGATACTCTCGCCGACGCATACTTGTAGGTCTTGAGGGAGTGCGCGATTACAGGGTAAACAGATGTAGAGTCAGTAAAACAGCTTTCCATAGCTGTTCGAATCAGTATCGCAACACTGTATTGTCGCTACTACTGCTCATCAATCTGACCTTTTACTTTTGACCAACCACCAAGAAATGTTTCTTCATTTCATCATAAATCTTAATATTACTAAATCCTGCATTACATAATTCTTCTTCAACTTTTCCTGGTTCATATCGTATGGAGGTTGGCGGTTCCGCGGACATCTCCTCATTCTTCCAATCAACAATAAAGATCGTGCCGTTATCCTTTAATAATCTAAAAGCCTCCTTAAGAAGTTCCTCAGGCTCATCTATCTCATGATGCAGACTTATCATATATACTAACTCAGCTAGGTCATCTTCAAGCGGAACAGCATGTTCCTCCATCTGCAAC
>DAOVUR010000244.1 GCA_030632465.1 bacterium
AATAGGTAAAAATCTATTCATGCTTTGCGATAATACTGGTAAAGGCTCGCTTATAAACTGCTCCACCACAGCAAAATCTACTTCTATCTTTTGTATACTCTCTACAGCCTCTTTGTCTAATTCGGGCATGTCATCCAACTCAGTTTCTGGTGCAGGATCATCACGTTCAATACGTATAGCAAACTCCCGAGGCTTCTCTTTTGTCACTGTAGCACAAGCCATCAGAAACATAATAAGCAAGAGCGGAGTCATTACAGCAGAAGCAGGTGCAAGCATACGCATCACCTGCAGCTTAGTCCATTTGTAATCACCCGTATCATGTGGCTGCCCTAGTCCATAAAAAAATTTGCGAACAGCCGCCCTAACAGACAACCTATCAAACAGTTCCAGTAGATCGTGATGTGCTACAGTATCTGCAACAGTTTCATCAACAGGTATATTATCAGTCATGATATCCCCCTCTTCTTAAGCATCGTTAACCAAGCATCAACTGCCTCTACAAAAAGAACGAATCAACCACAACTATTCTTAGAAATGAAAAAATAATATTAATACTATAGCTTTAAAAAAAGATAAATATCATCCGAAGCGGAATACTAATCACTGGGCGTAAGTACCCTTCATAACAAGTGAAAGAATGTGCCCAGTCTATAGACCTAGCGGGTGTAGCAAAGCGAAGGCAGCTCCAGTCAAAGACTGAGGATAGTCACTATTAATAGGCGTAAGCACCTGCCCCCTTCACAACAACAAGCGGAAAAATGTGCCCAGTCTGTAGACCTAGCTGGTGTAGCGAAGCGAAAGCAGCTCCAGTCAAAGACTGAGGATATTTTGAAGCGAAATATGGTCGGGGTGGAGGGATTCGAACCACCGACTTACTGCTCACAAAACAGTCGCGCTACCAGGCTGCGCTACACCCCGACTAGGTGTCCTGAAGAAATCAGGAAGGCGCACTATATGATTATTCAGCCGCACAACACAAGCTTTTTTATTTATTTATACCATTTTTATTTCAGCGTTCAGCGTTCATCCTTCCGCCTTCCCTTACGGTATATCATAAATAAGGAAATTACACTCCAATGCACCATTAAGTAGAGGAATCTTCTTTACTGGTTTGATCGTCATGCTTCTCTCGTAATCACCTGATTCATCCAGCATACAGACACGCCAACCACTTAACTTGATAAAGCGTCCGGTCACCTTAGCAACAAATGCAGGATCGATCTCCATTCTCACACCATAAGGCGGATTGGTCACAATAATACGCTTAGTGCCATCACTCTGTAGATCAGTAACAGGACGTTCCTTAAAGGATGGACGTACTCCAGCAGCACGGGCATTAAGTTTTGCTTTCTCAAGAACCTCAGCATCACTATCACTAGCTATAATCTTCACTTTCTTACCAGCTATATCACGACGCAGTTCACCACATAACTTACGTAAATCCTGTTCCTCTTGCTCACCAAAATTGGCCCAGCGTTCAAAACCAAAACGTCCACGCGTCAGCCCTGGCGGAACATTTGATGCCCACATAGCTGCTTCTATAGCCAATGTCCCTGCACCGCACATAGGATCAACCAGCGGTGTAGTTCTATCCCAACCTGACATGCGCAATATAGCAGCCGCCACAGTCTCACGTAGTGGCGCATCTCCGGCATGCATACGATAACCACGTTTATGAAGCGAATCTCCTGACAAGTCTAGATAGACTGTTGCTTTATTGGCTACTAGATAGACAAAAATACGTACATCTGGATCATCTTTAGATACCGAAGGCCTTGACCCTGTCTTTGCGCGGATCTGATCCACTATCGCATCTTTGGTCTTTAACGCTACAAAACCACTATGCTGCATCTCACTTCCACGGCAGACACTACGTACCGAGATAGTCTGCTCGCTAGTAATATAAGTCCCCCAGTCTATCGACTGTATGCCAGCATATAGTTCCTCCTGCGTAAAGGCAGGAAAGCGCCCCAGCAAAACCTGTATACGCTGTGCTATACGACTCTGAATACAGGCACGCCATCCATCAATCCACTCACCGCGAAAAGGAATACCGCCACCTTTATTCAATCTAACACTTTTAAATCCTAACTCACGCAACTCGTCACAAAGCACCTCTTCACAACCAGAAACAGATGAAGCAAAAAATTCTTGCATATTTATCCTCTTATAAAATTTTTAGTATTTAATTTATAGACAATGTGATTTCCTAAGATCTACCGCAATGACACAACATGTACCATCACTAGCCCGCATACTCTCAAACACCAGCCTTCAAACGCAACTTATGAATAACTGCCGCTAACTCAATATAGCGCCCACGCCCTGACCGCCGGTTCAAAATATCTTCTAATGCATCCCAATCTTCAGCATCCGGCACAAAATCGTATACCCAGCTCTCTTCATCTGTGCGTTTTTGTTGCCAACGCAATAAACTGGTCTTTACCTCTACTCGCACTTCTCTTTTAACGCCACCTTCAAGCTTGGTGGTCCATGATATCTTTCTTTTCATAACTCACTATTTCCTTCGTCTCAAAATCGCATAATCAGGCAAGGAATCACCATCTTTAAGTGTCACCATAACAGTGCTGCCACAATGTGATCTTTCGCGGACCTTACCAGAGGGCTCCAAAATAGTTTTAACTTCCACCTGACCGCCATTTAAAGCTGAATCAGCTTTATCATCAGCTGCCGGCCCTATCCATTCAACCACTTCACCAACTGTAAATGGATTCTTAACCGATACCGTGTAGGTATCACCATCTATTGCATCAACAAAACCGAGTACATCACAACTACTTTCCGGCTTATTATGTGCCTGTAACGACGGGCTCTCCTCTGCATCATAACCAAATGCAAAACCGGTAGCATAAGGACGATGACTCACCGCAGCAAGCTCCTCTAGCCACTCACTCTTAAACTCAAAATCATCTGGGGCAGCTGCGTAGCGATCTAATGCATCACGGTAGACACGCGCAACAGATGCCACATAATATTCACTCTTCATGCGCCCTTCAACTTTAAGCGATACAATGCCACTCCCAACAAGTTGCGGAATATGCTCGATCATACAGA
>DAOVUR010000219.1 GCA_030632465.1 bacterium
AGATACAAAGCTGTACATCCACTATTCCCCGCAGCAATAGAATTCCTGAAAAGAGTGGATCTCGCCGATTTACCGGACGGCAAGCACGATATAAGTGGCGACGACATCTTCGCCATCGTAGCAAGAGATAACGGAAAATCAGCTAATGATGCCCTTCTCGAAGTTCATAACAGATATATTGATATCCAAGTAATACTATCTGGTGTCGATTCTATTGGCTGGAAAGCACGCGAAAACTGCAGTGACGCAGTTGCTGATTTCGATCAAGATCGTGATATACAGTTTTATAGTGAAGAACCAGATACCAGAGTAGAAGTAAGCGCTATGCAGTTTGCAATCTTCTTTCCCGAAGATGCACATGCACCTATGGTTTCAGACGGGTTTCTACATAAGATAGTGGTAAAGATTGCAAACGACCACCAGTAAAACAGCTTTCCATAGCTGTTCTCTATTCAGCATCGGAGTGCTGATCTACTGGTAAAACAGCTTTCCATAGCTGTTCTGTATTCAGCGTCGGAGCGCTGATCTACTCTAGTAAAACAGCTTTCCATAGCTGTTCTCTGGTCAGCATCCATCTTCGCCTTTGGCTACGCCGTGACAAGTTGAAATGCCGATCCATATATCCCCAACCAGAAAAACCGCTAATCGAGAGTTCTCGAATTAACGGTTAAAATGGAGGCGCGAACCGGAATTGAACCGGTGTGGGAGGTTTTGCAGACCCCTGCCTAACCACTCGGCCATCGCGCCAAATTAAATTGTAAAGACATACTTAAGCTGTTGTAGTAGCTCTTTCCTTAAGACGCTTTTTACGGCGCTTACGGCGTACTCTTTTTGCTGTAACTCTGTGTTGTTGTCCCATAATGGAAATAGTGTTTATCAAAGTGGCTTTAACGTGTAAAGCTATAAATAAAAAAAAGAGAAAATAATCTCCCGCCCATTCGACTTCGCTCAGGGCAGGCAGTGCTGAGGCGCAGAGAAAATCATTATTCCTTTAATCCATTCACAGCTCTTACAATGCCTTCTTTCATCAATGCAGCACCAAAATTTAATAAATATCCAAGCTGCATCCCCGTCATGCGTAAATAAGTTTGAACTTGTTTTCGATCAGACGGTGATAATGTTTGTTTTGACTTTAATTCAACTATCACCTTACCTTCTACAATAATATCTGCTCTAAAGCCTTCATCAAAAACCATCTCATCAAAATGAATAGGTACTTTCACCTGACGCTCCGCTTTAAGTCCCCTCTTACTCAATTCATGAGCCAGCACAATCTCATATACAGACTCAAGAAGTCCTGGGCCGAGCTTTTTATGAACATAAACTGCAGCATCAATAACAATCGTCCCTATTTCATTTTCATGCATTTCTATTTTTCTTTTCTCTGCGCCTCCGCGTCTCTGCGCGAGCAATATTCTTTTAGCGATCTATATTGCGCTGTTCAAGGTCAGCACGATACTTCTCAAGGTCGATATCTTTAGCCACACCAGACACTACCGCAGCCTTAGCAACTGCATAAGAAACCTCGACAAAGAGTCTACGATCAAATGGTTTAGGAATAATATAGTCCGGACCAAATTCCAGTCTTTCATCTGGATACATCGCCTTCACATCTTCCGGCACTGCCAACTGCGCTGTGTGCGCTAACGCTTCAGCAGCTGCAACTTTCATCGGTAAGTTAATAGTTGTTTTACCAACATCTAATGCACCCCTAAACAGAAAAGGGAAACCAAGAACATTGTTAACCTGATTAGGGTAGTCGGAACGACCTGTTGCCATAATATACGGTCTATCCCCCATTGCATCACGTACTACCGCTGGGTCAATCTCAGGGTCAGGATTTGCCATCGCAAAGATAGCTGGATAGTCCGCCATAGATAACACATCATCTGCCGTTATACAGTTAGCCACTGATACACCAACAAATACGTGCGCACCTTGTAGCGCTTCACTCACCGTACTTGCAGAAGATTCAACAGCATGATCCTGCTTCTGTTTTGTCAAACCTGCTCTAGCGGTAGTTATAACGCCTTTAGAGTCACAGATCACCAACGATTCAACACCTGCCGTCTTAAGCATCTCAGCAATACGAATACCTGCCGCACCAGCACCATTAATAACTACCTTCATTGCCGACAGAGGTACATCACGTAATTTACTATAGTTCATAACACCAGCAAGCGTAATAACAGCAGTACCCCACTGATCATCATGAAACACAGGGATGTCCAACATAGCATCAAGTTTATCCTCTATCTCAAAACAGGCGGGTGCAGCAATATCTTCTAGATTAATACCACCGTACATAGGCGCAAGGGCGCATACCATATCAATAATACGTTGCGGATCTGTAGGACCTTCCGACTTACCATCAATACGACAACAGTTAAGCGGCACCGGCCAACCATCAACATCAGCAAATGCCTTAAATAGTACAGCCTTCCCTTCCATGACTGGAATACTAGCTGATGCACCGAGATCTCCGAGCCCAAGAATAGCCGTTCCGTCAGTAACAACACCAACCAACTTCTTCTTCGCCGTTAAACTATTTGCTAACTCAGGATTATCCGCAATCTCCTTTACGGCAACCGCTACACCAGGCGTATACGCCAAACATAGCTCCTCAACAGTTTCAAGAGTTTTGGTTACATTTACCCCTATCTTTCCACTAGCATGGTACTTCAAAATCGATTCACGTGTGATCGCCATTGCACTTCTCCTTATTAATTCAAAATCAAGAACGCACATTACATCATAAGAAAATAGATAGCAACATCTTCATACTAAAAACTCATTCGAGGTCATTGAGCGGAGCCGAAATGCCCTCAAATGAGAGACGAAGCCTGAAGCCACTACTACTTAACACCAGTCCCCTTAAACCATGATTCCCCCTAAACATGAGTAAAATGGTCGTAATAAAAAAGTAAATTATAATGACAAATGATATGCTCTAAGTTATTATGCGTTCAAGTTTAAATAATTAAGCGCCAATACGGAAACGTTTGGCCTGTAAAATAAGGAAAAGATCATGTGGGATTATACCAATAAAGTAATGGACCACTTTCGCAATCCGCGAAATGTAGGAACTATAGAAAACCCTGACGGTGTAGGCGATGTAGGCTCACTAGCCTGTGGCGATGCATTAAGATTAATGTTCAAGCTTGATGATGAAAAGAAAATCATTATAGATGCAAAATTCCAGACTTTTGGTTGCGCGAGCGCTATTGCATCTTCATCTGCCTTAACAGAAATGATCAAAGGCATGACACTAGAAGAAGCAGGTAATGTTACCAATCAACATATTGCAGACTACCTCGGCGGACTACCAGACCAGAAGATGCACTGTTCGGTTATGGGTAAAGAAGCTCTTGAAGTTGCAATAGAGAATTTCCACACAGGCAAATGTAGCAAAGTAATTCTCGAAGGGGAAGTTATCTGCAAATGCTTTGGTGTAACACGTAAAGAGATAGAACATGTAATCCAAGAAAACGACCTCAGCGAAGTTGATGACGTTATGAACTACTGTAAGGCTGGCGGCGGTTGCGGTGGTTGCAAGCCTGATATAGCAGAGATCATCATTGAAGTACGTGCCGATATGCAGCCGGAAAAAACTGCACCACAGAAAAAAATGACAATCGTAGAAAAAGTCAGACTAATAGAAGAAACTATCGAACGTGAGATACGCCCCGCCCTACAGAAAGATGGCGGCGATCTTGATTTCATAGATTTAGCT
>DAOVUR010000008.1 GCA_030632465.1 bacterium
CACCACCTGCATAGAATCTTTCATCAGCAGGAATATCTTCACGATTAGCGTCATGTATTGAACCTATCAGAACTCTGCCTGCTAAAACAAATGATCGTTTTTTTGACAACAGAAGATACCCTCGATCCTCAGTCAGATATCTAACGAAGCTATCATCGTTTCTTACATCTCTAAATGGCTCCACTAGAAAAATAGCACGCCACCCCTCCTTGGTATCCAGCTGGTCATCACGAGTATCACGTTCAAGGGAAAGAGGAACACTCACAAGATCATAATCCTCACCACTATCAAACTGTTCAACAAACGATGTTTTATAAACCAGCCCTAAATCAACGGTTGAATAACGCCCAACCTTATATTCCAATGTAACCGATCCTTCATAACTCCTACTAGAATATGCATCAGGAGTTTCATACATTGTTTCCGTTGCAATCAATAGCGATAAGTTTCTCGACAAAAAATCAGGTCGGGTAAACTGAAGACGCTGAAATCTTTCAATCTCAGAAACTGCTAATGTATACCCAAACGATTCTGCACCATGAAACAAGTTTCGGTGTTCCCAAGAGATAATGCCACCAACCCCTACATCAGAGCGGTAACTAGCACCAACTCTTACCGTCCTATACTGACGTTCCTTAACCTCCACAGACATAGATAACGAGCCATCATCATCAAGACTATCCCCATGTGACACCTTAGCTGTATTAAATAGTCCAGAAACAAGTAGATCCTGTTCAAAATCAGCAACATCCCTTATGTCATAAAGATCACCTTTCCGCCAACTAATCCTCCGCCGGATATATCTACTATTAACCCGTTCCTCACCGCTTATTGCAACATTACCAAATGTAGCAATTGCTCCAGTCTTAATCATAAAAGTAACATCAATAGACTTACTATCTTTATCAATGGTCACTATACGTTCTACTAACTGCGCAAAAGGATATCCTTTACGTTTAACTTGCCTAAGCAAGCGTGCCTCCTCAAATATGACAGCAGAAGCAACTGCAGGTGCATCTTTTTTTAATAACACCTTAATAACAGGCGGCAGAGAGCTACTATTTTCTTCTTCAACATATTTTATACTCACCGCTCTAAAGAGATAACGCTCATTGAGTTTCGGTTTAAACGTAAGAATAGCAGGCGTTTTATTCGTATTAATGTCATATTCAACCACTCCGTTGTAATAGCCATGCGACTGTAAGACTGCGGCCATGCTTATAATATCGGCATCTGCCCGTCGCCGTAACTGCGCAACTGTTGCTGGCGGGGAGTCCTGGAGCCTCACTGCCATCGACTGCGAAGCAAGCTCGGCACGTATACCGCGCCTTGTAACTTTAGCAACCTTAGCCTTATATGGAAATGATATCTGATCCGCAACGGCACACACACTCAGCATAGCCACCATAACCAGGGTCAGACCTTGACTATTGACTTTAGCCTTGTAACATTTAATTTGAGCTCGTTTCATTTAACAATTTATACGCTTTATTACTGAATTTAACAAGTACCTGATTGTCAAAACCTAATCACTACCAATCCCATATTGGAAACAGCTATAGAAAACTATTTTCAACAAGAAATCTTCTGTTCCAACGGGACAAGCCCATTGGGGACAATAGCTCTGCAAGCGGCAACAGGACAAGCCCATTGGGGGACAACAGTTTTGCACGTGGCTACGGGACAAGCCTATCGGGGACAACAGTTTTGCACGTGGCTCATACGACACTTCATATTACAAAGCACCATTTTTAACCTCACTACCCCTTTTTCCTTGAATAGTATTAAAACATCTCTATGCTATTACCGTATGAAAATAATTTTAGCTAAATCAGCCGGTTTCTGCTGGGGCGTCACACGTGCTATTAAAAAAGCGCGCGAGTTATCCTCACATAACAGCTCCGTCTATACGGATGGCCCGCTCATCCACAACGAACAGATGATCTCTCAACTTGATAGCGAGAAGATAACAGCCACCAATGATCCAGCATCCATAGAAGAGTCTCCGCTACTTATCAGAGCCCATGGAATTCCACCAGAACGACGTACCATGTTAAATGATCTCAACATTACTATTGCCGACGCCACATGCCCTGATGTTGCAAAGATACAAGGGCTAATACGTAAACATGTACGACAAGGTTGTATCATTATAATATATGGCGATAAAGGACACGCCGAAGTGGTCGGGCTAGAGGGTTATGCGGAAGAAAAGAGCTTTATAGTAGCAACACCAGAGGATGTAAACAAAATCCCAATCTCAGATAAGCGAGTATGCTTAGTATCGCAATCAACGCAACTACCACTTTCTTACGGCAAGATTATCGATGCTGTTAATGCTCGTTTCCCAAATGCAATTATACTTGATACAATTTGTGAATCAACCAAGAACAGACAGCAGGAACTGCTAGATATAGCCGAAGATGTAGATGCAATTGTTGTGGTGGGCGGTTTACACAGCGCTAATACTGTTAGGCTTCTTGAATTGGCGGCAACAGTTAAACCAACCTTCCATATCCAGACAGCAGATCAGTTAAAAAGAGATGACTTTAAAGAGTTTGAAGCTGTAGGCTTAACTGCGGGGGCATCAACACCAGACTTTATTATCGAAAAAGTACAGGAGCGCTTGAGCTCTTTCTAATATCAGTTACCCAAACAACCATATCACGAACGCCCTGCACCCAGTATGATTTGCCACTTACCGTCACGGTAGAGCCCAGCAAGTCATCAAGGTCAACATTTTCACAGATCACATAACAGGAAACAGAGCGACGTCCAGCACCAACAAGGCGGTACTCACTTGGTCGTCTCCATGTACGGCCAGCACGCTTTAGCTTCCCATTAAGAATAACCATCTTCCCCTGCTCCATAGATGATACTAATCTACTCTCATCGATAGATCCAGGAATGTCATTTGTATTAACAAAATGGTGTCTTTCCAGCTTACGTCTTGGCGGTTTAACAGCTTTAGCGTTATAACGATCTGGTTTACGAGCAACCTTCACAGGCTTAGAGGCAACAGAAACTGGTGCCGTAATTACCACCGGCTCTACAACATCATCTTCACTAACACTAAATGTTGGCAGTAAAACTATTTCTGGCATGGCAACAACTTCGGACACTGGCGCGGCCACTGGTTCAGAACCAGCAGCAGGCATATCACCCAACTCTTGAACCAAATCATCAACTTTCTCGCCCCTGCTAGAGGTAGCAGTAATCGGCCGAGATAGCTTGCCGGCAGGTATAAAAACAGTCTCTACAATTGGTTCAACCACCGGCGCAACCACTACCACAGGCTTCTTAACTTCTACTATTTCAATCACAGGTGGTGGTTCAATCACAACTTCCACTACCTCAACCACAGGCTGAACAACCACTACTTCTTCTACAGTTGGTTTAACTGGTTCAACAACAGATTGTACAGGAACAATAACAACTACTGGCGCCACAGTTTCTGGTTCAATTAAGGAGATAGGTTCTAGTTCCAGCACATCTATAGAAGACTCTACAACTGGCTCAATAATAGACTGAACAACTGGCTTGCTGATCACAATAACTGGCGCTTCTACAGGAGGCTTAGTTACCGACTGAACAGCAGGTTGAGTAGTCACAATAACTGGCAGTTTAATAACGGGCTGAATAACAGGCTGAACAACCACCACTTCTTCTACGATCGGATTGATAACTGGCTTACTGATCACGATAACAGGTGACTCGACTACTGGCTCTGATACTGGTGCACTTACCTCAATAACAGGGTGTTCGATTACCGATTCGACTACCGGCTTACTTGCTGCAATAATAGGCAGTTCTATAGCTGGCTCAACAACAGGAGCGGGTAAAGAATCTGTCAGCTCCACATACTTACTATTGATCCAAACTCGGCAACTAGTTGGAGCATCGATTTTCATCCAGCTCTTCTCAGTTCCATGTGGCACTACTTTATCGCCCTTAAACAACATACCAACAGTGCGATAATTTATTCCCGGCCCTGAACGAACACTTAATTTAGATACAGCAACAACATCTTTATTAATTAACTCTGCATAAGTCCAGACGTACGTTCCTGCTGGAACTGATACCGCAATCCATTCACCGACACCCATCTCATCTGCATGCAGAATAGTTCCACGCGACACCTGAGAGACAACTTCCGATTCACCATCAGCAACTGCACGTAAATTTACATTATCTCCAGTAACTTTTAGAAGAACATCGGAATAAGCTACTGAAGAGGCAATAAGGCAACTGAAAAGTGCAATTTTGAAAGTAGCATAAACTCTTGTCATTCCAGCCCCCCTGGTAATATCTGTAAATTATTCTGATTTAGTTTTTGGTAAACCTAATCCGCGGTCTCCCTCTTTCCATTTACCCTGCGACTGCAGTAGATCAATACGTTCACCACGCTTCAAAACATTACGTTTTACTGCAATTTTACTAGCTGATTTTAAACTTGGGTGCTGTGACATTCTTATTTCTCCTATTAATTAACACTATAAAAAGATCATCTGCGCATAAATAACGCCCATAATCTATATCTCCTAACAAATAATGTGACAAATAATGGGCTTAGATGCAATCAATGTCAATATTCTTTTGCATTACATGCATCATATATCATAATGTATCTCAAATAAATCTAACTGAACGGAATATACTCATGTCAAAACTTAAACTAAACCGACCTCTCGCAATATTCGATATAGAAGCAACTGGCATCAGCCCACGCGTCGATAGAATGGTAGAACTCTGTATTATCAAACTGATGCCTGACAATAGCCGAATCACCCACACTTGGCGTATTAACCCAACAATTCCTATACCGGCAGAGACTTCAGATATACACGGCATTTATGATGCTGATGTAGCTGACTCTCCTACCTTCGCTCAATTAGCAGAGGAAATCCTTGCCGTACTAGACAACTGCGACCTTGGTGGCTATAATGTTACACGCTACGATATACCTATGCTATGTGAAGAATTTAAGCGCGCGAACATCACCTTTGATGCCGATGCTCGTAAAGTAGTTGATGCGCAACGTATCTTTCACCGCAAAGAACCGCGCGGCCTTGAAGCTGCACTGAAGTACTACTGTAGCAGAGAACATATCGGCGCACATGGTGCTGAAGCTGATGTTATTGCCACTATCGATGTACTTATCGGGGAACTTGAGATGTATCCAGATGTGCCATGCACAGTTGACGAACTAGATCTCTATTGCAACCCTATTGACCCGCTATGGGTCGACAGAGCTGGACGCCTAAAATGGTCAGATGGCGAGATTGTCCTTACCTTTAGTCAAAAGAAAGGGCAAAAGCTAAAGGATATAGTTGCTTTTGACTCCGGTTTCATAAAATGGATAATAAAAAGTGATTTTCCTCAAGACACAAAGAGAATAGTCGCCGATGCGCTAAAAGGAATATGGCCAGAGCCACCTGAAGGGCAAAAAAAGAAAACTACCGCCGCCCCTAAAGATCCAATAAGCCAGATCGGCCAATTAGATCTGCTGTAACGGAGGACGTAGACTAAGGTCGGAGGTCTGCGGCCGGAAGGCCTCGACGCAAAGATATCGAACATAGTTTGTTTAACTACAAACTGATAGCTAGGAACTGAAGATTTATTTTATTTATAAATCTTCTCTACTTTATCAGCAATATCGCGATAACTAATATCAACCTGGTATATCTGTTTAAAGTAGCCAAGTGCTCCCGCTGTATCACCAGAAATTTCAGCAATTAGCCCCAGTTCATAAGTAATATCTTTCTTAGTATCATCCATGGTGGATAGATCCGCAGACGCTAGTTCAAGCTGTTCAGTAGCCATATCGTACTGCTCTTTCTGCTTAAAGCAGATACCAAGATAGTATAGTGCACGTGTACGGAACTGCGGGTTACTCTGTGCCAACTGGAATTGCTGTATTGCTTCATTCAGATAATCATTATCAAAGAGCATTACACCCCACTCAAACTTAAGAACCAAGTCATTCGGATAGCGATCAACTCGCTGTTGCAAGTCTTCAAAGAGGAACTGTGCCCGCTCCTGCTCTTTAACAGCAAGTGCATCCTGGTCATTAGCAGCCTTAATATGTTCAATGTCATAATCAAACTGCTGCAATTTAATACGACTAAGAGCAGCATCAACTTCAGGGTCACCAGAGCTTAACTCCATAGCCTTCTCGAGAATAACTATGGCCTCTGCAAACATCTCTTTCTGCACGTACAGTCTAGCCAAGTTGCGGTAATGATTGATATTCCCTGCTTCATTCTCGATCTTTTCTTTAGACAATTCAATTAAAGCATCCAGATCCTTATCACTCTTAACCGCCTTAGATTCCTGTTCCAACAGTTGCGCCCCTTTAGAATCACGGATATTATCACGGAAAGAACCACCATCTGCAGCATCAGTCCACCCACCTCTATTCATGCTATCCAAGGCCATAGAATCCTTCATGGCTCTCAGCATCTCAGGATCATTAGGGAACATATCGCATAACTTTTCATAACACAATTTTGCATCATTCATTCGCCCAGCTGCTTGATAATATTTCCCAAGCGCCTTTAACAGTTTAGCATTATCAGGAAAGTGATCTCTTGCAACTTCCAATGTTTGAACAGCTGCTTCTGGCAGGTCGTCTAAAGTTGCCGCTTCTGCAAAGAGCAGAACAAAATCAATATTCAATGCATCAATCTGTAACATTTTCTCTGCTGCCTCAACTGCCTGCGAGCCCTTGCCAGCTTTGATTAATGCAGCAACCTTTAGGGATAATGGCATTCCTTTTAGTTTGGAAACTATGCTAGTTGCACCACCACCCTTTTTCTCTTTAAGCAACTTAACCTCTGCCGCCCGCAAAAACTTCCGAGCCTTTAATAAGCCAGGGCATGCCTTCACCGATTCAGCAAACATATCTATCGCATATTCCATATTGTTATGCTCAAAGGCCACAAAACCTCGGTCAAACAGCTCTTTGGCCTTTTTAGGAGCATCACTCATTAAAATCTCAGCCATATCTCTCTACACACCTTTCTTTAAATAGGAAGCTACATAATTAATACCGTAAATATCATCTGGTACCATTTAACGTATAAACAGTGAAAACTGATAATTGCGGAATAAAACACCACTCTTACCAGCTTTTCATTGAGCCATAATATCTCTTTATCGTCAAGCATTTTTGTTAAACCAGCTGCGTACTTTACCCTTGTCTTACACCATACATTTCCTCTACTATGCCACGCATGTTTAAAAACCTTATACCCATATCAATATTATTACTCACACCTTTGTTAACGCAGCAAGCTGCAGCAATGGGCCGCAGACCACTACCATCCAACAGTCTTGCGGAACTATCGGCAAACCATGATCTTTCAAAGCCAAATCAAGATGACAAGAAAGTTATTCTTACTGGCCCTAAGCTCTCACTGATCTTTCATCACGGCAGTCGTCGCTTAATATTTAACAATACACTTATCCTGATGAACGGACCTCTAACAGTAAAGAGTCAACACTCATTCCTCACAGCAACCGATACAACTGAAACAGTTGCCCCGCTATTAATGCCAGAAAAACTGCTCAGCCAATATCAACCAATAAGAAGTGTGATTCTCGATCCCGGACATGGCGGAGCTGATCCAGGCGCAATCGGCAAAGCTGGCGTTAAGGAAAAAGATGTGGTATTTGATATCGCAACACGATGCCAAAAAAAACTCAACGCCATGGGCATAAAAGCCGTTATAACCAGAAAGAAGAATCGAAATCTTAGTTTAAAAGAGCGCCCTCGCATGGCAAACAAACTACAGGCGGACCTTTTTGTTAGTATTCATGCCAATTCATCCAGAAACCGTGCCGCTAAAGGAATTGAAACTCATATCTTACCAGCAGTAAATTTTCCATCCACTGCACCATCCAGCTTCTCTAAAACAGCCTGCGCCGGTAACAGCTGGGATAAGATGAACGTACTGCTAGCCTACTCAATCCAGAAATCAACACTTTTAACTACAAGTGCGGCAGATCGCGGAGTTAGACGCTCACGCTTCTCCGTACTGCGCAACGCGACATGTCCAGCAATCTTGATAGAGTGTGGATTTCTTTCAAACAAAGTTGAAGAAAAAAATCTAAACAATCCCGTATATAGAGATAAAATCGCAACAGGTATCGCAAACGGGATAAAAGAGCTAGTTAACCTTCAGTAATCGTGAAGCGACGTTTGGTAGGGCAATATCTTCCGTTCCAACGGGACAAGCCCGTTGGGGACTATAGTTTTGCAAGTAGCTCATTTATTACGCCGTGAGATACAGAGAGAGACGCATTTAATAGATATATAGACAGAGAACCACCTTGAGAACTGTAGACCGAGGACTGTAGACTTCTTTTACTATCTAGTAGCGAGTTTTTCCCACCAGCCAGCAGCTGACTGAGTAGCACTAGCAGCACCTTGTAGATGATCAGCATCACCATTATAGATACCTGCAGCAGCTTCACATAAGACAGCAGCTTGTTTGCATGCGTCAGTACCTTTCTCGCGTGTTTTCACAGACTCTGCCTGAAAAGCAACCTTATCATCAAGATCACCAATTTTAGCACATAGCCTAACTATCTTATCATAGTTACCAGAAGCTTTATCAAAATTACTAATTGCACTTGCGCACAATCTAGAGGCTGTAATATATTTTTTTCCAGCACTACGTAATGCGGAGCGACGCTCATCGGCTGTTTCAAAACTTTCTTGAGTAAGTGCTACAGCTTCTGCCTGTTGCTTGACTGCTTGTTCAAGCATAGCAGCGCCAGCCCATTCACGATTCATTGCTGCACGGTTCAGCTGTTCTATAGTAGAGCGGATTTTTTCATTACCATCAGCAGATACTACAGGTGTCAATAAGCAGATCATACCTAACAGACTAAATAAGATTTTAATATTTTTCACAACAAGCACTCCATAAATTTTGATTGATACTTCTCCAACATATGACCAGCATTTCATGGTTTGCGGCACAGGTCAACCCCTCACACAGTAATTTTTACTTTTTTTTATTATATTCATTATACCCAGTGATGAAGTTTTTACACCGGAAACCCATAAAATGATTTTTTTTATTGAAAATCGCAATATTCAATGAGATACTCCCTACTTCTGCCTATGGAAGGTATATAGGATTATTTGAAAACAACTATCAGGAAATAAACATGGCTTGGTTTAAGAAATCTAAAAATAATATTGCCGAAGAGAAACCGGAATTATGGAATATATGTCCATCGTGCAAGGCGCATATCTTTAAAGAAGAGTGGGCTGCAGGCCTAAAAGTCTGCCCGAAATGTAATTACCATGACCGCTTGACCTACCAGGAACGAATCGATCTCCTTCTTGACGATGGCTCTTTCAAAGAGATCAATGCCGAAGTCTCAACTAATGATCCTATCAATTTTATTGATGCCAAAGGAAGTTATGCGAAAAAAGCAGCAGCAACCAAAAAGAAAATCAATATGAACGAAGCTGTTGTTACAGGTTGCGGGAACATAAACGATATCCCAGTTGTTGTCGCTATCATGGACTTCAGGTTTATGGGCGGAAGCTTAGGCAGCGGTACAGGCGAGAAGATCTTACTGGCCGCCGAGTATGCACTCAGAAATAAACGTCCATATATAATCTTCTCCGCTTCTGGTGGCGCAAGAATGCACGAGGGCATCATCTCCCTAATGCAGATGGCAAAGACATGTGCAGCTATTGCACGCCTTAATAAAGCAGGCGTACCTTACTTTTCAGTACTAACCCACCCAACCACTGGTGGAGTATCCGCCAGCTTTGCCACAATCGGTGATTTAAACATTGCAGAGCCAGGCGCATTAATCGGATTTGCAGGTAGACGTGTTATAGAGGAAACAATCAAACAAAAACTACCAGCAGACTTCCAGACAGCTGAGTATCTTCTTGAGCATGGATTTCTTGACAAAATCGTCGCTCGTAAAGATATGAAAGACTTCTTTGCTCAACTTCTTCCTTACGCAATCAAATCACCAAAAAGGAGACGTTAATGAATCAAAATCTTATAGAGATTGAAACAGAAAAGGTAGTAATCAAACGTTCTGTCAGAGAAAACTATGGTGATCTACAGTCATTGGCTGCATCAATACTAAAGCTAGGATTGATCTACCCAGTGATTATTGACAAAAACAGCATACTCATATCTGGCAACAGACGCATAGAAGCATGCCTAGAAGCAGGAATCAAAACTATTCCTGCAACGCAACTAGACATTGATTATAACTCGGCAGAAGCACTTGAAATTCAGGCTGATGATAATCTATGCCGACTACCGCTCGCATCGAAAGATTTTGATAAACTTATCGACCTTAAAAAGAACGCCATACATGCTGCCCATAAAACAGGCATCATATCTGGTATTAAAACAGCTTTACACCATAAATCTGAATAGTAAACAGAAGAGAGATAGCGCATAGTGCGCAACACCTCCTCCTGAAAGGAAAAAATAATGGACTTAGATTTTGAAGCACCACTGCTAGACATAGAAAATCGTATCGCCGAACTCGAAGAGCTCGGGAGCGGTTCTGAAATAAAGTTTCGCTCAGAAATAACGGAACTTCGCCGTAAAGCCAAATCGATCAGTAAGAAAATCTACAAAAATCTTACTCCATGGCAGACAGTACAAGTTGCGCGCCATAAAGATCGCCCGCTTATCAATGACTACATTAAGAATATATGTAGCAACTTTATTGAACTACATGGCGACCGCTGCTACGGAGACGACCAAGGTATCATAGGTGGCTTCGCCACTATTGGTAACCGCCAAGTAATGCTAATTGGTCATCAAAAAGGCAAGTCAGTAGAAGAAAATCTAGAATGCAACTTTGGTATGGCTAATCCTGAAGGATATCGCAAAGCATTACGCCTGATGCGCCTAGCAGAACGATACAAACTCCCTGTTGTATCCCTTATAGATACACCAGGAGCCTACCCTGGCCTCGAAGCAGAAGAGCGCGGACAAGCTGAAGCAATTGCCCGCAACCTCGCAGAGATGTCACAGCTCGAAACACCGATCGTTATTGTTATAACAGGTGAAGGAGGTAGTGGTGGCGCTATAGGTATCGGTGTTGGTGATTCAATCATCATGCTAGAAAACGCAGTCTACTCAGTAATATCACCAGAAGGTTGTGCATCAATTCTGTGGCGTGACGGTAGCAAAGCACCTCTCGCGGCAGAAGCTCTCAAGGTGACATCAGATGAACTCTTAAAGCTAAAGGTTATTGACGAAATAATCCCTGAACCTGCTGGTGGCGCACACCGTGCAAGCGACGAAACAATGATGGCTGTCAAACAGACAATAGTCAAACATATAGATCGCCTAAAACGCGTTGCACCAACTAAGCTGATAAACAAACGTTACGAAAAATTCGCAGCATTAGGACGTTTCGGAAAGAAAAAACGTTAAAAAGATCTTATTAACATACTCTTTACATAAACTTTTATAAAAAACGGAGAAAACATTATGGCAAAAGCAACACCTAAGAAGAAAACAGTTAAAAAGAAAGCTACGACTAAAAAGAGTGTAGCCAAAAAGAGCACAGTGAAAGTTACAGAGAGAAAGAAGCCTGTAGCAGAAAAGAAACATACACCACTGCACATCACCGACACAACATTACGTGATGCTCATCAGTCGCTCTGGGCAACAAGAATGCGCACAGATGATATCATGGAGATCATCGACGTTGTAGATTCCGTTGGTTACTATTCACTAGAGGTCTGGGGCGGTGCAACTTTTGACGTATGCCTACGTTTCCTTCGTGAAAACCCATGGGAACGCTTACGCATGATTAAGGCTCGCGCCAAGAAAACACCTCTACAGATGCTACTTCGCGGCCAAAACGTTCTAGGCTACAAGCATTATCCAGACGATCTACTAGACCGCTTTATTGCACTTGCCTGCGAAAACGGCATGGACATCTTTAGAATCTTCGATGCTCTTAACGATAACCGTAACCTGGAATCAGCAATTAAAGCCGTAAACAAATATGGCGGTCATGCACAGGGCACAATCAGTTACACGATCAGCCCAGTTCATACTGTAGAAAAATTTGTTGAGATCGCTAAAGAACAAGTGCAGATGGGTATTGATTCACTCTGTATCAAAGATATGGCCGGTATTTTATCCCCTATCGATGCCGAAGTACTTGTAGGTGAACTTAAAAAGAACATCGATGTACCTGTTCAAATTCACTCACACATGACTAGTGGTATGGCTATTGCAACATACGTAGAAAGTGTAAAAGCAGGTGCTGGAGCAATTGACTGTGCGATCTCGCCAATGTCAGGATTCTCATCACAGCCACCAGTAGAAACAATGCTTTCTATCTTTGCTAACACAGAGTTCCATGCTGACCTAGATGTTGATGCACTACGGAAGATTACAAAGTTCTTCCTAGGCTTAGCACCATCACGTCAACTAGCACATCACCCAACCAACATTATCGATCCGGAAGTTCTACTCCACCATATTCCTGGTGGCATGATCTCCAACCTGCGCTCACAACTTGATCAGCAAGGTGCGCTCGATAAACTTGGCGAAGTAATGGAAGAACTCCCACGTACACGTAAAGACATGGGCTATCCTCCACTGGTAACACCAACCAGCCAGGTTGTTGGTGTTCAGTCAGTACTAAACGTACTCTCTGGCGACCGCTACTCTATGGTAACACAGGAAACAAAAGATTATGTCAAAGGACTTTACGGCAGATCTCCTGCAACAATACCGGCAAACATCAAAAAGAAAATTCTCGGTAAAGAAAAAGCTATAACATGTCGCCCTGCTGACCTGCTTGAGCCAATGTTACCAACACTATCGAAAGATATTGATCCAGCACTAGTAAATGGCGAAGAAGATCTAATCTCATTTGCTCTCTTCCCTGAGCCAGCACTTGATTTCTTCCGTTGGAGAAACTTGCCAGTAGGAGAACGTCCTACAACACCAGCAGATCTAGAGCGCGAAGCACTGGATGCAGCCAAAAAACCAAAGGAACAGGCAGAACCATTAATGACAGATCACGACTACTCCGAAATCAATAACCTCATAGAGAAGGTGAATGATCTAGGACTAAGCGAACTCACGATCCGTCGTGACGATCTTACCCTCAGCCTAAAAGGTTCAGGACTAAGTGCCGAACGTGGTGATGA
The DNA here is from genome assembly GCA_030632465.1 of bacterium. Taxonomy (GTDB): domain Bacteria; phylum Verrucomicrobiota; class Kiritimatiellia; order UBA8416; family CAMZLY01; genus CAMZLY01. The sequence continues at coordinate 13,181 of DAOVUR010000008.1, forward strand.
TGCTCCACAAGCAGCAGCTCCACGTAAGCCTGCCGCTAAAAAAGCAAAAGCTGCTGCACCAGTAGCAGAAGAAGCTCCTAAAGGTCCATCTATCGATGCACCACTAAACGGAACTTTCTACCGTTCATCAGGACCAGGCAAGCCAAACTACGCAGAAGAAGGCGACAAAGTCAAAGCAGGTGATGCAGTCTGTATTGTAGAAGCAATGAAGCTCTTCAATCAGATCAAAGCACCATCAAAATGCAAGATTGTGAAATTCCTCGTCGAACATGGTGATGCAGTAGAAAAAGGACAACCACTGGCTATCATCGAAAAGATGTAGAGGCAGAAACCAGAAGACGGAAGTCAGAAGACGGAAGTCAGAGGTCAGAAGTCAGAATAATAAGCAGGGTGAGTTCTTCGGAGCTCACCCTTTTTTAGTACAAATAATTTCCACGAATGCACGAATAAAAACCTCAGAGATGTATCATCACGCATCAGTGGTCATTGAGCGGAGCCGAAATGCCCACTGATCATTCTAATCTTAATTCAGCCTATAGCTTTCAGCGCATCTTCTGGCACTTCACAGCCAAAGATAACCTCACCCAGCCTCTTGGCCAGCACAAAGCGTGGCACAGCATTAAGCGTCTTCTTATCCGCATCCATAGCTTTTCTTAGTTCAGCCCAGTCAGGCGCATCATCCAGCTTAATAGGTAAGCCAAGCTTATCCAGCAGAGTCACAAGACGCTCCGCATCATTTTCACTGAATCCAGAGAGAGCAACCGACAGTTTAGCAGCATAGACCATCCCTAAAGAGACAGCCTCACCATGTAGCCACTTATCATAACCAGAAACCGTTTCAAGCGCATGCGCATATGTATGTCCAAAATTAAGAATAGCACGCAAGCCGCCTTCACGTTCATCCTGCGCCACAACCTCAGCCTTAATCTCGCAACAGCGTTTTACGATTTTGAGGAGAACTGCTTTATCGCGTTTTAACAGCGCATCAATGTTTTGTTCAAAATATTCAAATAAGCCTTTATCCCAGATAACGCCATACTTAACCACTTCACCCAGCCCAGAAATATACTCTCGTTCTGGTAATGTATCCAAGCTATCAAGATCAGCAACAACTTCTACTGGTTGATAAAATGCCCCTACTAAATTTTTTCCTTGCGGTAGATCGACCGCTGTTTTACCACCAACAGAACTGTCAACCATAGCTAAAAGAGTTGTTGGAACTTGTAGAAACTGTACACCACGCAAAAATGTTGCAGCAACAAACCCCGCTAGATCACCAACCACACCGCCACCTAATGCTACGATCACCGATCTACGATCCAGCCCAGCATCAACAGCCTTGCTATAAAGATCTGCTGCACACTCCAAAGACTTGGACAACTCCCCTGCTGGTACAACTGCACTGGTAACGGTTAACCCGCGCGCCTCAAGCAGAGACACACATCGTTCCATATAAAGCGGTGCCACATTTGTGTCGGACACAACCAAAGCAGTGATTGCACTACTCTCACCAAGAGCAGTACCTATAGGGAGATCGGAACCAATAGAAATATTATAAGACCTGCTACCTAAATCAACATTTACAAATTCTGTCATAAAAATACTCCTGAATTATTAACGCTACATAGGAACAGAGAATTCATAAAGATAGCCACCTCACTCTTACGAACTCGCATAATGGTGCCGGAGGGGGGACTTGAACCCCCACGATGTTACCACCGGCAGATTTTGAGTCTGCTGCGTCTGCCATTCCGCCACCCCGGCCTACAACTTAATAAATAGATAAAAACTATATATCTGCTGGCATAACAGAAAAAATAGCCTTTATGACTTAAGTCGGAAAATCTTATATCATACAGTGACACAAAGATTCAACTTAAAAAAGATCTGAACTAAGTATTTTTCATCATTACCTAAGTAAACCCAGAGGTAGGTAGTTACAGTACTCGCCTATCTCCGAGAGGCGAGATACACGCTATGCATGACGCCGCTCTACGGACTACGTTACAGTACTCGCCTATCTCCGAGAGGCGAGACACTCGCTATGCATGACGCCGCTCTACGGACTACCTCCCGGAGGTAGGTAGTTACTATCTACGCTGGGGCGTAGCTAGCGAAACCAATCCATTAATTCATGTTGACATATAACGGATCAATCAATACTGTCATACATCTTAGCTCTACAGAAGGAAATGTCCCCTTCGTCTATCGGCTAGGACACCGGGTTCTCATCCCGGAAAGAGGGGTTCGACTCCCCTAGGGGATGCCATTGCAAAAGAAATGATAAACTCTAAGAGTAAATCATAACCTAAACAGCTGTTTTTGCTCTGCCAATAAAAAAAATTAACTCACCACTTGCCGATAACAAGTAGTCATGCTAATTTACGTACATAGTCAATGATGAGTAAAACACTAAACAAAAGGAGAATTATAATATGTGTACAACATTAGTAACTAAGGAAGCACCGGATTTTACAGCTCAGACAGTATTACCGGATAACACTATCGAAGATTTAACACTTTCCTCTTATCGTGGAAAATATGTCGTGTTATTCTTCTACCCACTGGACTTCACTTTTGTGTGTCCCACAGAAATTTTGGCATTTGATAAGGCTGTCGAAACTTTCAAAGCAAAGAATGCTGAAGTAATTGGAGTTTCAATCGACTCACAGTTTACTCATGCCGCATGGCGCAACACTCCTGTTGATAAGGGCGGAATTGGTGAAGTATCCTTCCCTCTTGTTGCTGACCTTGACAAGAGTATTGCTCGTTCATACGGAGTGCTGTTTGATGAAGCTGTAGCATTACGTGGTCTCTTCCTAATTGATAAAGAAGGCATTGTACGTCATTGCGTTATCAACGACCTACCTTTAGGTCGTAGTGTTCCAGAGGCTCTCCGTATGCTGGATGCCCTACAGTTCACTGAAACTAATGGCGAAGTATGCCCAGCAAACTGGTCTGAAGGTGATGACGGCATGGCGCCTGACGCAGCTGGTGTTGCATCTTATCTTTCTGAACATAACGCATAACGAAGGACTCAGCATGAATGAGTTAAACGTATCGGTATGTACTGAAACAGGAATGTGTTCAATCATAAAGTCTGGCACTGAAAAAGTTGACCTCATGCCGGCAGAACTGGTTGAAATTAAAGATGCTGGTGCAGATATCGCAAAGATACGCGATATTGTTGCTGAGGCTGATCCTGCATTTGCAAAGAGCTTAAGCGATGAAGAGCTGGCAAATGTTGTTGCATCAGTAAGTGAATAGTAAAACAGTAAAACAAATGGGCCCGGAACTTAACTGTTTCGGGCCTTTTTTGTTAGCAATCAACTACTCATGCCACATCTTGCTTGCGCGATAACATTCTAGGCGTTCCCGAATATTAGATGGCGAGGAGCAGGCCTTACCATTAAGATTATCAAATAGTTTAGGATTATGTTCAATCGCGGCCTCGGCAAGTTTAAGTGCATCGTTCGCACTTTTTTTGGCCAATTCAAAATCACCCGTTGCTGCATAGGCGGCAGCAAGCACATCCAACAGACGGTAGTTCCCGCCACCAGATACCGCGCATACATCTAACGCTAGCGTTACTGCTCTTTGCGCGTCCCTAACCTGATCATCAGAAGCAATAGCCAGCAGCCATGCTAATTCCATCTTGGCAACAACTGTTGCCCCACCTAGCTCAACAGCTTTCTCAAAATATTTGATCGCCTCACTACTTCTCCCCATCTTCAATATCAATATCCCAGCAAGTGTATATGACCTGGTAAATGTTGGATCAGTTTCTATCGCTAACAAAACCTCTCTAAGCGCATCATCACTACGCCCCACACCATGTAACGCAACTGCTAAATTATATCTGGCAATAACTAAATCCTGTTCCAACTCCAATGCACGCATAAAGAAACTTATCGCCTCAACATTTTTATCCTGACAAAGCAATGCGCTACCAACCTGATTATTAATAGTGGAATAGTACTCACGAGGATTTGCCGCACGCATTGAGTGACGCCTAGTTTCACGAACACTCAACACCTCTTCGATCAATTCAAGCGACACCCGCGCCTCTGCTTCAGCCTCAACAAACATATCTCGATCCATAAATGAATTTATTAATATGACACGTGCCCTGAAGTTATAAGGAGCAGCAGCAACTGTTTGCTTAGCGATTTTTAACGCTGATGCGTAGTCATTATTACGATCTATAGTCCTTAACATGAATATAGCAACTATAAACATAAGTAGCAGAGAAGAGGCAGCAGTAACATTTACTCGTGTCTTTGATAACAGTTTCTCCAGAAGCATCACTACTAAAGCTGTAAACAAAACAGTTAATCCAGCAAGAGAAAGATAGACCCTGTGCTCAACGGCATAATCTGCAATTGGCATAATAGTTGAAGATGGAGCCAATATTATGAAAAACCAAGCTAAACAGAAGCCAACTGGATCTTTGCTCCATATAAGAACTATTGTTGTAATCACTAACGTCATAATAAATATTGCAGGAAACATAAAACCATGAATAATCATCACCGGCGGCCAAGCATAATCTAAGCATAGAGTCTCTGGCCATGCTATCAGTTTCAGATAGTGCATAATGACACCCTGCTGTGTCGCCAAGTAATTTATTGGTGTGATTGCTTTTAGTGATAATCCTGTTGTACTGGATGATTCATTGGGCATAAGAACTAGAAACGCTAGGATTCCCCAAGTCAGTGCTAAGCCAAGATAAACAACCCAATGCTTACGTAGCGCAGTACGCCAGCTTTTAGAAATAAATATAACATCATAGAGCAGAACCAAAATGGGCGCAGTCACCATTATAGGCTTAGATGTCATACCTAAAGCACAAGCAACTGTAGCGGCAATAAACCAGCCATATTTCTTTGTAGAACTAAATCCACGAATAGCACAATAAAGTGTCATCAAATAAAACAACCCCATCAACGACTCTGCGCGCTGTATAATATAGGTGACGCTTTCTGTCTGTAGCGGATGCACAACCCAGAGCGTTGCCGAGAAAAACGCTATTAATTCACTATACTTCCCGCTGCTATTACTAAACAATGGCAACTCCATAGTTCGCCGCACAACGCCATACAGAAACAGTCCAGCGAGCAGATGAATAACCAGGTTAAATGCATGATAATCCGTTGCAGTCGTTCCACTTAATTGATAATTGAGATATACAGTAAGAGCTGTTAATGGTCGCGTGGATCCATCTAGATAGTCGTTAACAGAAGTGATATTGTTATTATCAACAATCCACGCCATATCATCTAAAACAAAAACTCCATTAAAACTATTGAGGTAAGCAAGCAATCCCAACAAAACTATGAGAAACGGCAATAAGATTTTTAAATGATATTTCATGAAATGCAAATTTACCATTTCAATGTTGATGATTCAAGATTCAAATATTTGTGTAATACATTACTTGCATATTTATCTTCAAACGCATATATTTTATGCAAATGAAAGTTGCTATTGAAATAAAAGATCTGTCTGTGGTTTTTCCATCGAGAAATGGACCAGTCACTGCTCTTAATAATCTCAACCTAGAGATTAAACAGGGGCAGGTTACTGGATTTCTTGGCCCGAACGGTGCAGGCAAGACGACAACGATGCATGTGCTACTGGGCTTCATAAAGGCAACCTCTGGCTACGCATCTATCTTTGGCGAGGAC
>DAOVUR010000262.1 GCA_030632465.1 bacterium
GAAAACCGTTCTCCCCACAATAAAGGGATATTAATAAGACACATCACACCCAAAAATAATGTAAGTTCAGCACGACGAATAATCTTATCTGTAAAAAATGCTGCAACTCTCGTTTTCATTTTTCTTTCCTTTTTTGTAGCGTTGGCTGTCTGAAGAAAGTGCATGTGGGCTATGAGTCCTCCCAGTCTCACACACCCACACACACCCGCACTCACACACACATACACCCTATTTATCTATCTGCTTCTTCTTACGATTCAACCAAGCAACCGCGCCCATGAAAAGTAATCCGATTGGTCCAGTTCCTGGTGAAATATTGATTCTGCGTCTACGTGATGAGTTACGCGGCTGCCTAGACTGCTGTTGCTGGGTAAACTGCTGCGGCACAGCCTTGTTCTTTGCCACTTGCTGCACCTGCTCCACCTTTCGTTCCTCTTGAGGGCCAAGATCAGATGAGGCCATACGACGTACTTCATCAAGACTATCACGCAGTTTGTTCTGTGCGTTACGATCACGCTTAACTCTACTCTGATTAAGCCTCTTTATTTTCCAACGCTTATATTCGTTGTCATTTTCCAATACAAGAAATGATGTATACTCCGTTACAATCGAATAAAGTTCACCCAGCGATACTATCTGCGAAGTAACAGAATCACGACTCCCTGTTCGGTCAGCCATCTTCAATAATTCATTTACTCTTTTCCATGCCCACATACGCTCAATTTCAGGATTATCATCATTCTGGCTTGAGAAATTAAACGTCTGATTCATGGTTAAAGCAACTCCTTTTATATCAGCATTAAGCTTCACCTTAGTTTTTCCATCTCCTTTGTAGCGTCCGTATATCCGTATTGGTGCTCCATGATAAAGGTTAGGCAGTACTTTAGGCTCAACATCATACACCGTCACTCCATCAAACCTAATATCAAGATCACTTGCTGCTGGATGCATCAACTTACGCCTAAATGCCTCCGCAAGCCTCTTGAAATTACTACCCCTAGAAACAAACTCAGCAATACCGCCAGAGTCCTGCGCCATCTGCTGTAGTAATGGACGATTAACATCATTGCCAACACCTATACAGAATACACGTGCATTGCGAGGTCTTGATTTAATTCTATCAAGTAATACTTTTCGTTCGCGCTGCTCAGTCATGCCGTCACTTAAAATAACAACATTTAACGTTCTATCTGGATCTGCATATTTATATGCAACAGACATTGCTGGATCAAGAACCGTACCACCTCTAGCTTTTTGAGAGGCCATAAAATTAATAGCACCAGTAATATTCTCGGCTGTAGCATTCTTTAATGAACCAAAATGTATGTGAGGTTCTATATTGAAAGTCATTACATCAAATCGATCATCTTTACTTAAAGACTCAACAAAACTCTCAACCGATGCTTTCGACATTGCCAATTTACGATCATTACCCATGCTGCCCGATACATCAATCAGGAATATATAATCCATTCCAGAATCTAGCTTACCCAGATCTTCCCCTGCCGTAACGGTCATGCAAAAATAACCATCGTCGCCAGGCTCTTTAGATATAATCATATCCATTCCGCTTCTTGGCCTCTTCATCTCGCACGCAAGCACCACATCACGATTCAATTCACCACCAACAGTTTCTAGGCTGGCTTGAAAATATGACTCCGAATGACCAGCAATAATAAAATCATTTGCATGACTTGAACTTTCCACCTGCTTGATCGGAACTTCTGACTTAATCTCAAATGTTATAGCAAATTTTCCATGCGTCTTAGAGTCAACTCCCTCTGCAGTAGTTGTCGCCAATGGATATACATAATTTACCCAGTCGTGATCAAAATCCATCTCTTGATAATATGTAATTTCAACCTTCTGTTCCGCACCAGCAGCAATCGGAAATATACGCATCTCAAATGTCTTATAATCCACCTGCTCCAACAAACCAGGATCACGCTTTACTTTTTTATAACTATTATATATTTCACGTGCCCGCTTCTTTTCCAAAACCTCACCAACCATCTCTTTGCCATTTATCCACATGCTAAAGTTAGCAACTGACGCTCCCTTTGGCACCGGAAACGTATATAACGCCTCAACTTGACGCTTCTCAGTATTTTTAAATATCTGACTCACCTTCGTAACGGCAATACCATTATTAATCGTAACCTTTACATCATGCTCAACAATTTCAAGCACACCACCCAATCCTCCATCTGCCACAAGAAGGCCAGCAGCATCACTCTTTACAGCACCTATCCCCACAACAGCAGTAACTACCGCTACCAGTAATACTTTCCATCCACCTGTCCATAACCTTGCTCTTGTCTTCATCTTTACTCTCCTTTTATAGGTCTATACGCCATTCGTATAGTTTCACCATACAATTCTTATCGCAATAGACGTGCCAACCTCACCCGTGAAAATTAAGTCTCTGCAACTAACAAGGTTAAGAATAAAACAAGGGTGCAACAAACAATAACACTAGACATAGAAGGTATATACCTGATACATTAATTGCATGCCTAAACTAAATACGCTATCTGAACCTGACCGCGACTTCTTCAGCCTAGTTGCACAAGCAATCTTTGCAAACCCGTTTAGCGACAATCGCGATGAGCTTAACCTCAAAATCTTGAAGCTATCACCACTACCCACCAAAACAAGTATCAACGAAAATGTCGCGGCGGCAGTCTCTGATAGATTACTAAAACTATCCCAAACAGGCCCCATAACCAACGGCAATTACAACAGCACAGATGAGCA
>DAOVUR010000256.1 GCA_030632465.1 bacterium
AAGAAGCGTGGATCCCCGAAGACGCACCGTAGAGCGGAAGTAACTACCTATCTCCGAGAGGTAGTACCGTAGAGCAGAAGAGCAGCACTGTAGAAAAGAAATGCACCACATGCATATCGCCTCTCGGAGATAGGCGATTACTAAAAGGATATAAATGAAAATACTGCTTATTGCATCAAACATTGCACGCACACCATACCCCGTATACCCGCTAGGTATGGGAATGATCGCAGGCGCACTGACCAATGCAGGGCATGCGGTAGCGCAATTCGATTTTCTACAACACGACATGTCACTTGACGCAATAACTACCGCAGTCACAGAAGAAGAACCTGACATTATCGGCATTTCGATACGTAATATTGACAATACCAACATGATGAACGAGCAACACTACATCGGCATCGTCAAAGGTATTGTTGATCGCATCCGCAACCACACTTCAGCAAAAGTAATTCTCGGCGGTTCAGCATTCTCCATACTACCAGATGCAGTACTAACTGCCACTGGCGCAGACTATGGCGTTATCGGCGAAGGCGAACAGATCATTGTTGACTTCGTTAATAATGCCGCCAATGGAATATACCCCAACAAAAAGATCATCACTACCGAACAATCGCTACAGGGAACTGATATTATTTCTGCTCAATATGACCGTCAAGTACTAGACTTCTATTTGCAAAACGGACATGTCGGTAATGTACAGACAAAGCGCGGATGCCCATACAGCTGCATATACTGTTCCTACCCATCACTTGAAGGGAAAAAAATCAGAGTTCGCGACCCTAAGGCAGTACTACAAGATATGCAAAGCCTTATAGATGATCATGGCGCAAAGATGATTTTCTTTACCGACTCCGTATTTAACGATCGCACAGGTAAATATCGTGCACTTCTGCAGCTCATGAAAAAAGAGAAAATCAGCATTCCATGGTCAGGCTTTATCACACCAGACAAACTTAACGAACATGATGTAGAACTCATGAAGGAGACAGGACTCATAGCCGCCGAGATGGGCTCAGATGCTGCCAGTGACACCACATTAGCGGGACTCGGTAAATCATTCCGGTTTGCTGATATCGCAAAATATAATGATCTCTTTGCTCAATACGAAATAGCTATCGCACACTACTACATGTTCGGTGGCCCTGGAGAAACCAAAGAAACAGTTAAAGAAGGTATCAAAAACATAATAAGCCTAAAAAACTCAGTATCATTTATGTTCATGGGCATACGCATACTCCCAGACACAAAGCTCCAGGCATTAGCCTGCCAAAAAGGCATAATAACGCCAGAACAAGATCTCTTTGATCCCGTCTACTATATTGAACCCGGGCTTGATGAAAAATGGCTAGAAGAGAATCTACTAGAAGGATTCAAACCGTATAGACACTGCATATTTCCGCCTGATGCCCTCGAAGCTAGTGCGCAGTTCCTGCATAAGATGGGACATGACGGACTATTATGGGATATGCTTATACCTGGTAAAAATAAGAGAAAACGGAAAAAAGATGAATAGCCAGCAGATATGGTGCGCCATACCAGTTTATAATAACAGCGCCACCATCAAAAGCATGGCCAACAGTTGCCGTGAGTATATCGAGCGTGTACTGGTCGTTGATGACGGTAGCACCGATATTGATATCAAATCTTTATTCATCAATTCAGATATTACAGTGATCAGCCATGATCATAACATGGGCAAAGGAGAAGCTATTAAAACTGGCTTGGACTATGTGCGTGAACATCAAGGCACACACATGATCACCATTGATGCAGACGGACAACATATCCCAGAAGATATATTAAAGTTTATTACCGCAATAGAAAAACATCCTACAGATATAATTATTGGTTGCCGCGACTTCTCTAAAGATAATATACCGGCATCAAGTAAATTTGGCCGACGCTTCTCCAACTTGTGGCTTCGTATTGAAACTGGCCGAAAATGTAGTGATACCCAAAGTGGGTTTCGTTCATATCCCGTTGCCACAACCAGCCAACTTAAACTTACTGGTAACAAGTACGATTTTGAGGTGGAGGTGTTAACACGTGCTATATGGGCCGGTCTGAAGCTGCACGAAATAGATATCGACGTACACTACCCCGAGCCTGACAAGCGTATTACGCACTTCGATAAATTATGGGATAACGTCAGAATATCACTAATGCATACTCGCCTAGTCGCCAGATTACTACTACCTATCCCGCACAAGCGCCTCGTACCACGCACTAATGAAAAACTAGATGTGAGCCTGCTTAAACACCCAATCAAACTACTCAGAACCTTACTGCAACATGAAGATGCTTCACCTATGGGACTAGCAGCAGCGGCCGGCATTGGCACCTTTCTCGCAGTACTACCACTAATCGCCTGCCATACCATAGTCATCATATATGTTGCCACACGCCTACACCTAAATAAAATAATGGCCATAGCAATCCAAAACTTATACGCCCCACCACTCGTCCCATTTCTTTGCATATGGCTAGGCTATTTCATACGAAACGGAGAATCATTAACCAACTTTGATTTAACTGCCTTTGGCGAAGTCTGGAAAATCTTTCTTATAGACTGGCTCATAGGCTCATTAATACTCGCACCTATATTTGCTATAATCGCCACAATCGTTGTTTATGTAGTCTGTGTGAAAATAGAGAACAAACAGGGATCACGACTTTAGCCTGGGCCCGTACTTCATTTAGAAAGTGCGATTAATATTCCCTAAAGTTTGTCTTGTAAATATAACAGTAGTTTGACATCTTAAGTTGAAATAATTATGAGAAATTTGAATTTTAGTATAACCCCCATAAACTTCTAGGAAATAAAATGAAACTATTTAAGCGTCTATTTATTATACTTCTTATTGCATCTCCTTTATCTGTTTTTGCAGATGAT
>DAOVUR010000080.1 GCA_030632465.1 bacterium
CGTCTTACCAGAACCTGTCGGACCAGTAACCAACACCAACCCACGCGGCTTATACAGAAGCTCTTTAACCTGTGGCGGAAGACCAAGCTGTTCGAGAGTTAGAAGCGTTGAAGGAATAAGCCTTAATACAATTCCAACATTTCCTTTGGTCTTTAATACGCTAACACGAAAACGGGCTGAGTCACCAAAACCAAAACCGAAATCTACTCCACCAACTTCCCTTACCTTCAACTGCTGATCAGGAGATGTGATACTCTTCATCATCCGCTCTGTATCTTGAGGCGTTAATGGCGCAACATCCAAGTGTTCCAAGCCGCCACTAACGCGCAAAACGGGCGCCGAACCAACGGTAATATGTAGATCAGACGCACCTTCATCAATGGTCAGCTGCAATAAATCATTCATCTCTATTTCAGCAGTTTCAACATCACTCATATCTATTCATCCCCCATTGTAACTCTCAATACTTCATCAACAGTAGTCATACCTGATAAAATCTTTCTGACACCATCCTCACGTAAAGTACGCATACCATTCTCGCGCCCTTTAGTTCTTAACGCCGCAGACGATGACTTATCAAAGATCATCTTCTGAATTTCATCATTAATAAGAAACATTTCAAAAAGACCTTTTCGTCCAGTATAACCAGTGAGCTGACATTTAGGACAACCACGCCCACGAGTAAGAGTCTTACCCTGGAACTGTTCACCAAGACGACCAAGCACTTCGAGGTCTGTACTGTGCGGCATATACTCCTCACGACAATCATCACAAATACAACGCACAAGTCTCTGCGCCATAATCGCACGAATAGAAGATGCAACCAAAAATGGCTTAACCCCAATATCCAACAGACGAGTAACAGCACTCGGTGCATCATTGGTATGCAATGTACTAAACACCAAATGCCCAGTCAGCGCAGCCTCCGTTGCAATATTCGCAGTTTCTCTATCTCGAATTTCACCAATCATAACAATGTTCGGCGCCTGACGAAGAATAGAACGTAGTGCTGCCGAAAAAGTCAACCCAATATCAGAACGAACCTGCACCTGATTAATTCCAGACATCTGATACTCAACAGGATCTTCGACAGTAATAATCTTTCTGTCCGACCTATTAACATAATTCAGACACGCATAGAGCGTAGTTGTTTTACCAGAACCAGTAGGCCCAGTAACAAGAATAATACCATCCGGTAATTTAATAAGATTCTCGAACGTCTGCTGGTCATCTGCCATAAAACCTAAGTTTGCCAGACCCAAAGCTAAGTTCTGCTTATCCAAAATACGCATAACAATACTTTCCCCATGATTAGCAGGAACAGTAGAAACACGCAAATCCAATTCACGTCCAAGAATATTAACCTGAATTCTTCCATCTTGCGGTACACGCTTTTCAGAAATCTTCATCGATGCCATAATCTTTACACGACTAATAATGGCCGCCTGCAACCTCTTTGGCGGACTATCAACTTCATGCAAAACTCCATCAATACGGTACCTAACCCGGAAACGTTTTTCCAAAGGCTCAAGATGTATATCAGATGCACGTTGACGATAAGCTTCAAGAATAATCAGACTTACCAGCTTGATAATAGGCGCATCGGTATCAGAACTATCACCAGAATCTTGAAGAACATCATCACGACCCGTAACCGAAACATCCACAGTGCCATCAGTAATCTGATCCAGCATACTCTCCATAGATGCTTCACCAGCATAATACTTATCCAAAGCCACATCGATCTCTTCACGCAGAGCCAACACACCTTCAACTTGCGACTTTAATGCAAAACGCAGACTATCTAGAACCTCAATATTCATCGGGTCAAACATAGCTACCGTAAGCGTACCATCAACCTTATATATAGGTATAATGCTGTAGCGACGTGCGGTCTCCACCGTAACAGAATCGCGAACCTTTGGTGAGATATCAAGATCACGTAGCTTGACCACCTCCATACCAAACTGCTCACCAAGTAATGTGAGAGCATCCAACTCAGAAAGTTGCTCCGCCTCAATTAGCGCATCAACCACACTCTCATCATCATGAACAATAGTCGCCTGTATCGCCTCCACTTGCTCGCTCGTAACCATTCCGTGCTCTAACAGAATCTCTAACACATATTCGTCATTTGATGTCAACAGTTACTCCTCCTGCTTAAAGTCCCTAAAGATGCATAAGCCCAGTTTAATCTTTCATTAAATCGGTCAATAACCCAACAACCATCTGTGGATTCGCCTTACCCTTACTCATTCGCATTACCTGTCCTACCAAAAATTGTACCGCCGCTTTATTTCCACTTTTATAGTCCGCAACCGACTTCGGATTCTCATCCATCGCCTGCTTAACAAACGCAGCAATAGCACCATCATCGCTAACTTGAGCAAGCCCCTGATCCTTAACAATATCGGCAGGTGCTCCTCCTTTGTCGCACATAGTAGCAAAGATATCCTTGGCTGTCGTCATATTTATCGTCTTGTCATCCACCAAAGCAACCAACGCCGAAAGTGCCTCTGGTGTCACCTTTAAAGCCGTAATAGCTATCTCTTTCTCCGCCAAATAACGAAGCACCTCAGTCATAACCCAATTAGAAATAGCCTTTGGATTTGACGATAACTTAGCAGCACCCTCAAAATAATCAACTAACGCCTTCTCGCTAACCAGTACACCTGCATCATATTCAGGCAATCCATACTCAGTAACAATACGCTTCTTACGCATATCCGGCAATTCCGGTAAACCACTACGCCACTTCGCAACAAGATCTGTATCAAGTACAACAGGCATAAGATCAGGCTCAGGAAAATAACGATAATCATGATCCTTCTCCTTAACACGCATCGAATAAGTCTCACACGTATCAGGATCCCAACGCCGCGTCTCCTGCACAATCTCGCCACCAGCACCCAAAACATCCTTCTGCCGTGCAATTTCATACTCCAACGCATGAAAAGCAGCCTTAAACGAATTAAGATTCTTCAGCTCCGTTTTAGTGCCTAACTCCTCCTGCCCCTCAGGCCTAATACTGCAATTCACGTCGCAACGCATATTGCCCTCTTCCTGATTACACTCACTAATCCCCGTATAAGTCACAATCTGCCTAAGCGCTGTCAGATAATCATACGCCTCCTGCGGCGACGACATATCAGGCTCGCTCACAATCTCCATCAACGGAATACCAGCACGATTAAAATCTACACCACTCGAACCGCGAAAATGCATATTCTTGCCCACATCCTCCTCAAGATGAATACGCGTAACACCAATAATCTTAGGCTGGTCATCCACCATAATCTCCACCTCACCACCAACACAGAACGGCTTATCATACTGCGTAATCTGGTAATTCTTCGGCATATCAGGATAAAAATAACTTTTACGGTCAAACTTACTATAAGTGCTAATCTCAGAATCAATCATCATGCCAGCCAAAACCGTCATGCGTATCGCCTCCTTATTCATCACCGGCATTGCACCAGGATAACCAAGACAGACAGGACAAACGTGCGTATTCGGCGGCGCGCCATACCCAGTATCGCAAGAACAGAACATCTTTGATCTCGTCTGCAGCTGCACATGCACTTCCAAACCTATAGAAACTATATAATTCATTCTACTTTACCCTAACCCTAATAGTAATCATAATCCTGTTTTATTGCCTTTTGTCCCAATTCACATTCTATTTTTTTCGATCCCTGCTTGTCCCGTCATAGCCCTTTGGCGACGACGGAAGCGGAGCCGAAGGCGTTGCCCTGAGCGGAGCCGAAGGGCCCACGCGCACACTCATAAGCATGCCCAACCCTCAAGATATTCTCTTCCTTAAATGCCGGCCCAAGAATCTGCAAGCCAACCGGCAAACCACTATCAGTCATACCGCACGGCACCGACAATCCACAAATACCAGCCAAATTCGCTGTCACAGTACAGATATCATCCAGATACATCCGTAACGGATCATCCATACTCTCACCAATACGATATGCCGGCCCAGGCGTAACCGGAGCCAACAGCGCATCACAATCAGCAAATGCCTTCTCAAAATCTTGCCTAATCAAAGTTCGCACCTTTTGTGCCGACAAATAGTACGCATCATAATAGCCGCTACTCAAAACATACGTACCCAAAATAATACGACGCTTAACCTCAGCACCAAACCCCTGCGCTCTACTCTTACCATACATATCAATCGGGTCAGTTGCACCCTCAGCCCGTTGCCCATAACGCACACCATCAAAACGAGCAAGATTAGCCGACGCCTCAGCCGTAGCAATAATATAATATGTCGAAACCGCATACTTCGTATGAGGCAGGCTCACCTCCTTGATCTCAGCACCAAGCTCACGACACTGCTCCACCGCAGCCATAACACCACGCCGAACATCATCATCCATACCGTCAACAAAATACTCCTTAGGCAAACCAAGCCGCACCCCACTCAGGTCAGTCGGCAGATCAGTAGCCAAACTCGGAATAGGCTCATCCAGCGATGAGGAATCCATCACATCCACCCCAGACATAACCTCACAAAGTAATGCCGCATCGCGTACATTCTTAGTAATCGGACCAATCTGATCCAACGACGACGCAAACGCAACCAACCCATAACGAGAAATGCGCCCATAAGAAGGCTTCAAGCCGACACACCCACAAAACGATGCCGGCTGCCTAACAGACCCACCAGTATCAGTACCCAAAGATGCAATAGCCTCCCCAGCAGCAACCGCAGCAGCAGAGCCACCACTAGAGCCACCAGGAACACAATCAAGATTCCACGGATTACGAGTAACCTTATGCGCCGAATTCTGCGTAGTCGAACCCATCGCAAACTCATCCATATTGACGCGCCCAAGAAAAACCGCACCCTCCGCACGCAACTTAGCAATTGCCGTAGCATCATAAGGAGAAGTATACCCCTCAAGAATCTTAGAGCCGCAACTGCAAGGCTGCCCCTCAACATTCAACACATCCTTAATCGCAATCGGCACACCAAGCAAACGCCCGCCCTTACCAGCACTACGTGCCGCATCAGCCAGCCGCGCCTGCTCCAACGCACCATCCTCATCCACAGAAACATACGCACCAACATCAGCATCTCGCTTAGCAATCTCAGCGATAACACCACGCACAAGCTCCTCAGAACTACACTCACCACCAGACAATGCATCCAGTGCCCCATGCACAGTTAAACTAGAAACCTCTATCCCCATTACTTATAATCCTTTTATCCAACGATCCTTAAAATACACCCTAACGAGCTACTCTATCGCCCCCAACGCGCTTGCCACATCAACACGAAAACAACCTATCTTAACGTCCCCAATGGGCTTGCCCCATTGGAACGAAAGATTACGTTTTCTCATCGTTCATACTTCATACTTCATCGTTCATTTACTTCAGCATTCATTTTCATTTTACTCAATAATCTGCGGCACAGCAAACTGACCATTCTTCTCCTTAGGAGCATTATCCATCACCAACTCATGACCCAGTCCAGCACGAACAACATCCTCACGTAAAACATTCTGAACCGGTCGCGCATGAGAAGTCGGCTCTATACCAGCAAGGTCCAACTCACCAATCTGCTTAACATGCTCCACAATCCCCTCCAACTGCCCCTGAAAAGTCTCAACTTCCGAATCATCAAGATAGAGTCGTGCCAGATTAGCAACATATCTCACATCAATTTTCTCTGGACCGCCCTGGTCCGCTTCATTCGCCATAACAGTAATCTCCAAAACTCAATTGCAATTCATAAAATCTAACTTTCCTATCAGCTTTGGTCAATATAATAACTAACAAGCCATTAAGTTTTCACATTCCGCGAAAAATACGGAAAAATCTTTTTGTAGAATATAATTGCATCACAACTATAAATAGCGTTATTCTCTCTAGATTCAAATTTAGGAAAGAAATTATGGCAAAAGCAGACGCAATTCAAGCTACGGGTGTAGTAGTGAAAGTACTACCAGCCACACTATATCGTGTGAAGCTGGAAAATGGGCACGAACTATTAGCTCATATCTCTGGAAAAATGCGCAAAAACTTTATTCGCATAACATCCGGCGACAGAGTAACCCTAGAAATCTCACCTTACGACCTGACAAAAGGACGTATAGTATATAGATTCAAAGACTAGCCTCAATATTTCACCCCATAATCCTAATCATAATCGTAATCATAATCGCCCCCCAACAGGTCAGCACCAAAGAACCTACCGCCTATAGCCAGCAAACACTATAGCCAAACATGGTTTTCACAATGATTATCAAGCTATCAAGAAAAGTACAGAGAGAAGCAACTGCAACGATACTACGCTTCACAAGTATCAATGCCATTGGAGTCGGACTCACCTTTGGTAGTATCATATCACTACTAGCACTATACTACGGAGCTAGCGATACACAAGTCAGTATCATCTACGCCTCAATATTCATCGCTAGCATAGCATCACTACTCGCACCACAGCTTCTCAACGGTAAAGAAAACACAAAAATATGGAGAGCAGCCTGGTTGATCCGCTCATTTCTAAGCGCCAGCTATCTACTAATCCCCTTCCTGCCAAATAACCAACTCAAAATAAACACCCTAATAACTATATACTTCCTTTTTCTATCTGTACGTGCCATCGGCACCAACGCAACCTTTGTAGCGCAAAAATCTATATGCCCACCAGCAAAGATGCAAGAATTCACCGGCAAACTCTTCGCTAGAGTCAACATATGCCTACTATTAACGGGTGCCCTATCCTTTTTCATCTTAGACAAAGCCGCCATACCATCACAAGAACTGGCATTCATGATCCTACTGGCCATAGGCGTAACCTCAAATTTTCTAGCCGCAAAATCACTAAAAAAACTACCGAAAACAGGATATATAGAAGGTGGCGGCTTTAACGGATTAATCGATGCTTTTCACGTAATACGAAAAAATAGCTACTACCGAGAAACCATCTGGTTAACAATACTGATTACTGGACAGGTTATATGTAGCGCATTCATCATAAACTACCTAAAGGTTATTGCTGGCTACTCCTCTGGACTCGTACTAGCAATAACCTCAGCAGGATTTCTCGCAGGAGCCGTTGCATCATACTTTATCACCATAACTGGAAACCACATCACACATAAAGCATTCTATTTTATAGCAAATATACTTATTATTATTATAAGCCTACTATGGAGCTTTATCAATCTCATCCATACAGGAGACTCCATA
Organism: bacterium; assembly: GCA_030632465.1. GTDB lineage: Bacteria > Verrucomicrobiota > Kiritimatiellia > UBA8416 > CAMZLY01 > CAMZLY01. The sequence goes on from DAOVUR010000080.1 coordinate 7,219, forward strand.
CTACCACCACTCATACTATTCTCACTAACAAGTTTCTGCGCAACGCTTAACGGCACAATTTCATACCGACTAAAAACCGCACGCTTACCAAAAGTCAACAGCTATCAAGTGTCCATCATCTATCAGCTAGTAGCCGTACTGGCATCACTATTAACTATCATCACTATACACTTCATCTCTAAACACAATGTTCTTGAGTCTTTTACATGTTTCCACACATACAGCGCAACCTTTATGCTCTGGACCATGCTAAGTATTGCGGCATGTATCCTAAGCATAAAAATGCAGAGCGAAAAAAATCTTACAATGAAAAGCGAGCTCTCGTCATTATCGCCAGCAAACATACTTGATATCTTCCGCTACCATCGTACCGGCATGATAAAAGTCGCCAGCGCTAGAAACCTCAAGATGGATGTACTAATGCAATCATCATCACCTATTGCCAAAAAAATAGTACTAGCATGGCTAGACTCGCCCGATATAGAAAAACGAATACGCGCACTACGTACACTAAACCGCACACCACATCCCGAAGCCTTTGCCGCAGTACTCGTAGAAGCAATCGACTCATCCTCGCCACTACAAACAGAAGCACTCACCACACTCGGCATCTTAAAAAACAGAGATGCAATAATCCCACTACAGAAATTACTAGACGGCCCACCCAGCGCCATACAGCCGTTTGCAATAAAAACATTAACAAGACTCAAAGCAGACATCGATGATGCAACCATCCTGGCATGCTACTGGGGCGTATCACTACCAAAACATCGACTCCAGATACTACTCGGCATATCAGAAACCAAACGCACAAAACTCTGCATAGAGATACTCACAAAAGAACTAGAACAGAAACCAACAGTAGCCTGGACAGAAACACTA
>DAOVUR010000045.1 GCA_030632465.1 bacterium
ATCTCGTGTGCACCGTAATTCTCAACCGATAAAATAGTGCTCAGAAAATCGTCATCCTCAAATGTGAAAAACCCAGCAATGTTTTTTTGAAGCACCGAGTTAAAATCACTGGTCCCAACTAGTTTCAGAAATGCAAGATTGGCACGCTCAATTACACCTTTTGTATTAATCAACAACATGACCTGTGGCACAAGATCCACCATATGCTCAAGTTGTAATTTTGCATTATGTATAGCGCGCACAACCTCATCGGAAGTGTTTATATCTTTATTATTGTTCATATATTTCCCCTTCTCTGTCGCTCAACCACATATTCAACTGCAATTTTCACATCCTGTAAAGACTTTATCTTATCCATACTCCTACGAATATGTAACCCGCCTTCCATACCAGAGAGATATTGACTCAAATGCCCTCTAAAACTAGCAACAGCAGACTCTTCTGCTGAAACCACTTTCTTCTGATAGTACATTGCCTTCTCTTTCATTGCAATAATCATCATTAGGTGCTCAATAATAACAGCAGCCCACTCATCAAGCGAGCATCTATTATATATTTTTTCATTTAATAAAGAGTACACTTCATCAAAAAACCAAGGGTTACCCAATGCCGCCCGACCAATCATAACACCATCAACAGCTGTTGCCTTAAACATAGCCAACACATCACTTGCCTCATCGATTCCGCCATTACCAACAACAGGTATACTACGCTCACTTTTCACTTTAGCTAAGCTATCCCAATCAGCCTTTCCGCGATGCTGGTCAGACGCAAAGCGTGCGTGAATAAATATCGCTTTACCGCCCCCCTCCTCAACCGCCTGCGCTACTTCAGAAATATTCTTTGTATCCGCCGTAACACCTATTCTTGTTTTAACCGTCACCGGTAGCGATACAGCGCTTGATACAGCAGATACGATTTCTCCGATAAGCTTGGGGCTTTTCATTAAAGCAACACCATTACCCTTAGTGACAAGCTTCCGCACCGGACAGCCACAATTTATATCAATCAGATCAAAACAGCCAAGTTTTTCTACCGTACTAGCAGCCATAGCCATCGCCTCCGGATCATGCCCATAAAGATGCGCACCTACTGGATGCTCCCGTTTATCCACACGCAACATATCAAAGGTTCGTTTCGATTCATAATTGATCGCTTGCGTACTAATAACCTCAGTCATACTAAGCCCACTACCATAACGCTGACAAAGCACACGCATAGCCATATCAGTATACCCAGCCATAGGCGCCAGTATCACCGGCATCTTTATGGTAAGGTCACCTATCTGTAATGGCTTTATTTTCAAAACTCACACTCCAGTCTTATCATTTAATACGTCTGCAAATCCAGATTACATCAACAATACAACTCACTATATTTTTCATACTTAATTCTTCTTCAATTTAAAACAGAATATATCAAGTTGTATAAAAATGTACATTTAATTCTATTCCGCTATCAACACACATACCAGCAATTCGTAATCCATAACTCGTAATTCGCAATTATTTCCAATCCTCTCTTGACGTTTCACCAATTACCAGCGACCATACGCCCATGAATATTGGAATATGGGATTCACTTTACAACATAATTTTACTGCTTTTCTGGAATATAATCTGGACTACTGATGGTTTTGACATGGTTCGTAACCCATTGCTGTCCCCAATAATTAAGCTTCAGAACAAGACGATAGATTTCCTCAAACCTATACTTCCCTTTATGCCTCATCAGATAATAGCCGCAACTGCTTTTATCTTTCTCATTGTGTTTCGTGGAATAACCATTCCACCTGGAGCAGAATGGGAATTGATACTAGGGATTGGCGGTGCAACAATTCAAGATGGTAGCATCTTAACCAAAATATTTTTCAGCTTTCTCTCTTTTGCCATCTTCATCTTTAAAATATGGGCACTATCACTTATCTACATCAAAACAAAACAACAGGCATCATATAATACTAATACCGATGCTCTGTTTAGTCTTGCCAAACCTTTCTCATTCATAACAATAACCATTAGGCCTGTCGTTATATTTATATTCGGTATGCTTATTGCATACAGCTTAATGATTTTCGGCAGTAGTGATCAAAGCACATCAACACTCCTTGTCACTATCACGCAACTTGCAGTGCTTTCCTTGTCAGGTCTGGTGTCAGTTCTGGGAATTATTAGACATCTAACTGCCATTATGATAATTGGGTCATTATTTGCAGCATTCGCAGCGGCACCGCAAATTCAGAGGTTTTGCCGCGAAGGTATAGACACATTAATAGGTCCCATGCGGCGTCACCCAATACGCATAGGTATGTTCGACCTAACCCCAATCATCTTTCTACTAGCAATACAGTTTGCATGGGAGTTCCTGAATCTAATGCTAAGTAATGCATTAACAAATATCTCATGAGCATAATCACAGAAACAGACAAAGGCACAGTCATTAACATCCGCCTAATCCCACGTGCATCCACGAATAAAGTTGCTGGCGTACTAGATGACGCTATAAAAATAAGATTGCAAGCACCACCAGTAGAAGGAAAAGCAAATAAGGCACTAATAAAGTTTCTCGCCAAACTACTAAAAGTACCAGCAGCACATATTGAACTAATTTCAGGGGAGACAAATCGCAACAAACGTATTCTAATATACGAAACTACAAAAAATCATGTAACCGAAAAACTTGGACTACAGGAGCTTTTGTGAATTCTTGGCAGACTGATTCTCTGTTAACTCGTTTCTAACTTCAATGCTTTTAAAACACTAATTGCGAAACCTAAGGTGTCACACCCCGCAACTTGCCGCGGCACTAACTGTAGGGCTGGAACGGCTGAGGCACGATGCCTTCCAGCCAAGCCCGGCGGGAAGGTTTCGCAAGCTCAACCGTTCCAGCCCTACAATAAATAGATGCCTGAGGAACTTTCCCCGAGAAGCATTATTCATCCACTCTTTGGAATACCCTTTTGCTAGATAAGTTTTCATTGCACGATCAAATGCCAACTCAGGATCATCGACCTCGTCAATTCGTTCAGCGCCAACTTTCGCCAGCCATAGCTTAAAAGGCTCAGCATTTTTTGAAGGGATAGATTGGATAATCCTTAGAACACCCTCAGTGTCTGCCGCTTGTATCTTTCGTATCTTACCATCACCGGCCCGCATTTCAACAGGGGTACAAATTGTACCCCAATTGAGATTTAGTAGAGAGTTACGGCTACGCATACGCTTTATATATTGTTTTACATCTTTACTATCAGACAATATCTGCACAATATCTTGTACTGAAAAGTACCATTTCCCTTGCTCATCATCCCAATGAGTTCTTACAGCCTTTTCCTGAAACAACTGTAATTTATTATCTTCAGAGGCTCTTGCAAAACTATTCATTTATACTGCTTTTTGTGTAGCGTTGGCCGTCTCGGCCAATCCTTCCCGAAGGGAAGCTCGCCTTCACAACCACTCCTAGGGCTGCGCCCGTCGCTTTTGCCTGAGACAGGCAACACTACACTGCCTTTATTCAATCTTACATCTCTATTTTCAGAATTAGTTTTGCAAGAGGCTCTTCATTTTTCATAATTACTCACACACCCCCATAATTCAACTAGTTTCTAACTTCGACGCTTCGCACCACCGCTTTTCTTGCCCTTTTTACCGCCACCTTTTTTGCCACGATTCTTCGATGAAACATCAGAATGCCACGACTTGCCAGCCGGCTTCTTGCGCTTGCCACTACTCTGTCCACGACTAAAGTGTTCCTTTGGTGATGAAGCAAGCGTAAAATCGATACGACTCTTATCAAAGTCTACAAATGACACAATCACTTTGAGTTGCGTGCCACGTTTATAAACAACTCTACCAGCACGTAGAAGGTCATTCTTGGCATCATGTCGCACAAACTTGTTCGACACAGTAGAAACGTGAACAAGCCCCTGTAGCTGCAACGATGGTACATCCACAAACATACCGAAATTCGTAACCCTAGATACAACAGCATCATAAGCATGTGGCTTTTTAATCTTTAACTGCTCTGCCAAGAACCGGAATTTCTTAATTTCCAATAATTCTCTTTCAGCCTCTTCAGCATTACGCTCTGTCTGTGAACAGCCTGTCGCAATATTACCCATCTCCACCTTATCATACAAGCCGGCCTTATTCTTGAAAAGTAGTTCGCCAAGTTGACGATGCACCACTAGATCAGGATAACGACGTATCGGAGAAGTAAAATGCGCATAAAAACTCTTTGCCAACCCATAATGCCCTGCATCTGCCACTGAATATATAGCACGACTCATACTACGCAAAACTGCTATCTGTGCGTAGTACGACAAAGGATCATCCACAATCTTCTTCATAAAGCTTGATAGATTCTTGCGGACATTAAGATTGCCCGGAGCAAACCCCATCTCCTCTAAGTCTACTTTTAGATCATCTATCTTTTTTGTCTTTGGTTTTGCATGATAACGATGAATAAGAAGCATACCCTGCTTAGATAACTCGACATCAACCGCTTCATTGGCAGCAACCATACACTCTTCCACAAGCTCATGTGACTCATCGCTAGAGGAACCACGAACCTCTTTAATATGCCCTTCACCATCATATATAATTTCACATTCTGGTAGATTCATAACCAGCGCATGTTTCGCAAAACGACGACTCCGTAACTTTTTGGCTAATGAATTAATATTATGCAATAAAGTCACAGTCTCCTGCGATACCTTCTGTTGCCCTTGATCTGAATTTTTATCAGAACCTTCAAGTATCGCCATAGCCTCTTCATAAGTAAACCTGACTTTAGATCTGATAATAGTGCGTGCAAACTCACTCTTTATAACAATGCCTTCTGCATCCATAGTCATAAATACGGAAAATGCCAGTCGATCCTCATCAGGCCGCAAGCTACACATACCGTTCGAAAGTTGTTCAGGCAACATTGGTATAACCAAGTCTGGCAGGTAGACACTATTACCGCGTATTCGTGCCTCTTTATCAAGAGCACTACCAGGTGTAACAAAATGTGACACATCAGCAATATGTACACCTAGCACCTTATTGCCATCCGCATCGATCTCTAGCGAGAGAGCATCATCAAAATCACGGGCTGTCACTGGATCAATAGTAACAATAAGCTTATCACGCAAATCTAGACGTTCCCCCGGCTTTTCCATCAAGGTCGATGCCGTTTCCGCCTCGCGCAATACCTCATCAGGGAATTCCTGTGGCAGCTCATACTGTTTAATAATAGATATTGTATCAACTGAAGGATCATCAGCAGAACCGATAACATCGATTATCGTAGCCTCAGGGTTCACATCCTTATCAGTCCAGTCAGTAAAACGAATAACCACACGATCATTAATCTTGGCGCCATTAAGTTTATCCACATAAAAATTCTTACTATATCCAGGAGCAACAGGCACCACATAGTTAAACTTCCCTGTAGTTTTCAGCGTCCCAACAATATCACGTCGCTTACGTTCCAATACTTCTATCACTCTACCGATCTGCGCATTAGAATCACCACTTCTTTTATCAGCCTCTATACGCACCAATACACGGTCGCCCGGCAAGCCTACACCAATATTACGCTGAGGAATAAACAGATCCTCTTCGCGACCGGGAACAGCAAAATAACCATTTCCAGCTTTAGTGACACTAAGTGAACCAGCAATCAGGTCAGCAGATACACCAAGTGCATAACGTTTCCCGTGAATCAACACAATCTTACCTTCAGTAACTAGCTTATCCAATACTCGCTGAAACATTTCTAGATCTGACTCAGCCACATCAAGCATGCCAGCAAGTTCCTCTGCCGTCATAGCATCATTTCTCTGTTCAGACACAGTTTTTACTACAGCTATCTTTAACAATTCTATCTCATTCATATTTTATTCCTTCCTTAAATTTCATCATCACACCTATCTGCACATCCTTCGAGTCATCCGTCTTCGCTATTCGCTTGCTGCGCCGTGACAGGTAGCGCTGACGCTACACATCCCTTAATTATTCAAATCTTTTCCAGTAGAGCAGTAAATTATTTTGTCACCAATCATTCTGTCAAAAGCATTTTTCAGTAGAGCGGCTTCCGTTTTCATCCTTCTGAGTTCCCGAAAACTCCCTTACAAATCTTTTCCCACCCAGGAAATCGCCACTTAAAAGGAAACGTACGGCACTGTAATGGTTTCACCTTATCAATCGTGCAATTATTGCCATCAAGAAATCTACATGAACCATTGTCATTTTCAGTCAAGCTTAAGGTTCGTCTATCATGGGTAAGTCGAGTATACTCACTTGTGAAATCGTAAAGTGGCATCTCCAAAAACTCGGCAATATCTTCAGCTTCACCCGGGCGCAACTTCACATAGCCATGTGCTCGACAGCACTCGCCGCATTGCTTACACCCTTTAAAGTTTTCTACAGACATTAATCAACTCGTTGTTCAACATATTCGCGCACAGCCGACACTGAATTAGGTAGAGACTCACAATGCATCGGCAAACCAGACAAAGCAGCAAGAACTGGATGGTACGCCTTATCTTGCCCTAACGCATCCTTAATAGCACCACCAAATTTTGCAGGATGTGCCGTAGAGAGACAAATCAGTGGATCATCACCCTTATCTTGCAGCCCAACATAAACACCAACTGCTGTGTGCGGATCTAACAGATAGGAATAATCAGTATAAAACTGCTTGATAGTCGCCAGTGTTGCCTGCGCATCACCACTTCCTGCAGTAAATAATGAATCAACACTATCCTTACCACCTAACTCAACAGCAATATCACCAGTTTCCGCAAACTTCTCCATTAACACTTTCAACTTTGCAGAATCTTCACCTAACCAATAGTAAAGGTATCGTTCAAAATTACTAGCGATCTGAATATCCATCGACGGACTAATAGTCGCATTAACAGAATCCATATAGTAGCGCCCACTATTAAAAAATCGCGCAAGTATATCATTCTCATTAGTAGCCAGTATCAGTTTAGAAACAGGCAATCCCATCCTAGACGCAATATAGCCCGCAAAGATATCGCCAAAATTACCAGTAGGCACACTAAAACGAACCGTCTCAGAACCACTCTTCTTCATAGCCTGCAGGCCGGCATAAAAATAGTAGACAATCTGCGCAAGAATTCTTGCCCAGTTAATTGAGTTAATAGAGCCAAGAGAATGTTTATCTTTAAATTCTAGATCATTAAATAATTCTTTAAGAATAGCCTGACAATCATCAAAAGTACCATCAACAGCAAGATTAAACACATTATCATCTAACACAGATGTCATCTGCGCTTTTTGCACCGGGCTGACCAGACCATCAGGGTGCATAACAAAGATCTTGATGCGCTCCATACCACGCACACCATAAATTGCAGCGCTACCAGTATCACCACTAGTTGCGCCAATGATGTTCATATACTGATCCTCTTCCTCCAGTATATATTCAAAAAGATTACCAAGAAACTGAAGCGCTAGATCCTTGAATGCAAGTGTAGGCCCATGAAACAGCTCAAGAATATGGACCCCCCCTACCTCAACTAACGGCGTAATCTCATCATCCCTAAATGTAGAATAGCTCTTTTCTATAACCGCTTTTAAATCATTTTCAGGCAGGTCAGTAAAAAGATTCATCACCTCAAACGCCAACTCGGTATATGACAAACTAGCCCACTCCTGTAACCGCTCCGTCACATCAGGAATAGCCTCAGGTAATAACAGACCACCATCTCGTGCCAGTCCCATCATAACAGCCTGTTTAAACCCAACAGGATCAATATCGCCTCTTGTACTAATATATTTCATAAAAAGAACTTTACTAACAATTCCGTGATGGTCAAGCGGAAAAGCGTGTACCCGTTTAAAAATAGAGCGCAAGAACGCTCTATGAAATCCTACCAAGCCCATAATCGTAATCCTAAATCGTAATCCTAAAAATAGACAAAAATCAGTTATAACTATATACTCTTGGTAAATCAGAAAATACAGAGGAGTAAGGTTATGAAAACCATAGTACCTTTAGCCAATGGTGTTGAAGAGATGGAAGCCGTCATTATAATCGATACACTACGTCGTGCAGGCTGGGATGTTACATCTGTAGCAGTTGAAGGCAATACCACCATAAAGTGCTCCCGTGGTGTTGTGCTAATTGCCGATACACTCTGGGAACGTATAGCACCAGCAGACTTTGACCTACTTGTTCTTCCGGGCGGTATAAAAGGTGTAGAAACATTAACTACTCATGCAGGACTAGCTGAAACAATACGTATATTTCTTGCTTCAGACCGCACCGTAGCAGCAATATGTGCCGCACCTTTAGTGCTACAGGCCGCCGGCGTACTCACAGATCGCTCCGTAACGTGCCATCCATCCGTCAGCAAAGACATCACTATAACAACATCCAAATCTAATGTTGTTATTGATGGAAACCTCATAACCAGCCAAGGCGCTGGTACTACAATGGAATTCGCATTAACACTAATACAGGAACTAGAGAGCGAAACAAAAGCCAAACAAGTTGCAGACGCCATGGTTTTTTCATCCTAATCGTAATCGTAATCCCCTTGGCTGAGAACAGCCAACCCTACATTCCCCTAATCATTCTGTCACCCCAACCTGCGCTCCCCTAAGTAAAACAGCTTTCCATAGCTGTTCTTTAATCAGCGTTGGAACGCCGATCTACCGCATCCCACCACTTCCACAGGTTTTCACCCTAATCGTAATCATCTTGCTAAATTTTGATTAGGATTACGATTATGAGTTATGATTTCCTTCCCCTCAACCTGAACTGATTTCCGACTACTGGCTACTGAATTCTTTTTTAAAAAAGTTGACATATAACCAGCATGTATGTAAAAACTCCTCCCTTAATTGATGCAGGAACATACTGTTTAGCATCACCAGCCATTTCAAACTCCACCGGCAGCGAGTAGATGAGCTCATTAATTGCCGGCAGGAATAAATAATGGAAAACAATAAAAACGTATTCGACCTACTAATACCAGAAATCGCTACTGCTGTAAACGAAGCAGGCTATAAAACCCCATCTCCCATACAAGCGCAATCTATTCCGCCACTACTAGAAGGTCATGACATGATAGGATGTGCTCAAACAGGTACAGGCAAGACAGCCGCCTTCACGCTCCCTATCCTGCAATATCTAATAAAAAACAAAAAACGCCCTCTTTCCGGCAAGCCACGCGTACTAATAGTGGCACCAACCAGAGAGCTAGCTGCACAAATACGTGATAGTGTCGCCAAATACGGCAAACACACGAGGATCTCACACACAGTCATCTTTGGCGGCGTAGGACAAAACCCACAGGTCAAGGCTGTAAACAACGGTGTAGACATCCTCGTTGCCACACCAGGCCGTCTTATAGACCTAATCAATCAAAAACATATCGATCTGAGCCAGATTGAGATATTTGTACTAGATGAAGCAGATCGTATGCTCGATATGGGATTTCTTCCAGATATCAAAAGAATCATCGCTAAACTGCCAAGAAAAAGACAGTCGCTCTTCTTCTCTGCCACTATGGAGAGAAAAGTTGTAGAACTTGCACGTACATTAGTACACAAGCCAGTACATGTAACCATTGAGCCAGAAAAGCTCACAGTTGAACTTATAGAACAGAAGGTAATGTTCGTATCCAAAAAGAATAAAGATAAGCTGTTAGTTAAGCTATTAAAAGACGAGGATATGAAACGCGTAATGGTATTTGTGCAGATGAAGCATGTTGCCAATAAGGTAGTGCAAACGCTGGATAAAGCACGTATCACAGCCGCCGCTATTCATGGAAATAAGAGTCAAAGCGCACGCACCAATGCATTAGCAAGATTTAAGACAGGAAAAGTACGCGTATTAGTTGCCACTGATATTGCAGCACGCGGTATCGATGTAGATAACATCTCACACGTAATAAACTACGACATGCCAGTTGAGCCAGAAACGTATGTACATCGCATCGGTCGCACAGCACGAGCTGGTAACGAAGGTGACTCCATATCATTCTGTTGTGCAACAGAGCGTGACTACATGAATGCTGTAGAAAGACTCATAAAGACAACTATACCTGTTGATGCAGAACATCCACTACATTGCGAAGAATCAAGAAATGCCACTGGTGCTGAAGCCAAACCAGAACCAAGAAGAAACAGAGGAAAAGGCAACGGTTTCAACAGAAACAGAATCGGCAAAAAAGCTGCCAAGAATAGACCATTCAAAAAACGTAGTAATAAATAGAAAATGGTCTTCAGTGTCGCGCATTATAAGATCATTGTGCAGTGATGGAACTGCTATACAGTTTTAATTAAAACGACAATAGGTTGCATATAGCATTTGGGTGTGAGGTTATTTGTCACTCCCAGGCATTATGAATATCTTCAATTGGCAAAATTTGTCTGAAATGTCTAACGGTAAGAATAGAAACTCCTTTTTTCTCTATACGGTAGATGATTCCGTAATTCCCATATATAAGTTCTTTAATATCTTTTCGATTAAGTTCAGGGACATAACGACCGCTTTCCTTAAAGTCTTTTACTTGTTTAACTCTGTCAAACAGAGATCTTACCCAGCGCTCTGCAGCCAAGGGGTCATCTAGAGAGATATAATCAGCAATATCGCTTGCTCTATCAATAGCTAGCGGAGACCATTGAATTTTCATTTTGATATTCTTTCTAAAACTATATCAAGCGCCTTGTCGTGCGGAATACCGTTGCCATTGTTAATCATAGATTCACTAGATGTAATATCTCGCATAAGCTTTAGTTGTTGGGTCATTGATTCAAATTCAACAACATCAATTAAC
>DAOVUR010000226.1 GCA_030632465.1 bacterium
GATAAAGCTGCATAGTAGCTTTTCCATTCTAGTCCGTAGTGTGGAGCAATCTTTTCGGCCATCAAACCTAGTAAATTTGCGACATCGCTACAGAATCCTTTTCCAATTGCTGGCATATCATTAGGATTAACTTGGGTACAGACTCTAGAGTATGTAGTAGAATGTAGTACACCAGCAGCTGACCCGATTAGGGCGGACATGCCGCATAAAGCATCGGTAGGATTATCGAAGATGTTCTTGATTATGTCGTTAAGATCTTCCAATACTGTATCGCCTAATAGGTCAATCTTATGTTCGTCAGATAATAGGTAGTAGCCATTATCAATGACTCGTTTGAAGTTTGGGAGCATTCCCAGATAATACTTTCGTATTTTCTCTGGGAAGTTAGGATCATCAGTCGATGGTCGTACAGCATCTTCCTTTTTGCCAAGTAGGTCGCGTGGTATTATGCCGTGGTCAAAGCTAACAGGAAATGTCGCTTCCCATTTATCAACAGATATCTTTAAGAGCGGATCGCCAGCTAGGGTGGGGTTCCATTTTGCAATAGCATCAAATTTACATGGCACATGATATTTATTGGTTGTCTCAAAGTTATTGTCCATGAAACTTGTTTTAACTAATGGCTCATCACTGTCTGTATCAATCTTGATATGGTGTAAATCCCATTCAGGGTAGTGGAAGTTGATGCCGTGCACTTTCGGAATATTTTCTAGGTATAGATCGGCAAAATATAGCGGCGCCTCAAATTTGCATAATGAAGCTGTGTAGATAGGATTGTCACCCAAGACTGCGATAGCACTTATGCCTATAACTTTAGACTCAATGATATCTAGCGGTATCTCTAAGCGTCCTGGTTTTGCTCTAATATTATAGTCAGGAATATCCAGCGTTTTTCTGAACAGAACATCTTTCTCTTCTGAAGGTAGCACTAGCGTGTAGGCTGTGTGCAAAATTCCGCCATCATGATCAACAACAATCTCGTACTGATGCTGGTGGTCATGCTTGAAGTCAAATCGAAAAACAAAATGCGAGTTAAAGTGCCAATGCTTTTTAGATGTTACAATCTTTTCACCGTCCGCCTGATGTTCGATTATGAGCTTGTCATCTTCTTTAAAAGCCTTAATTGCTAGCCTTACCGGGCTACTATAAACTTCAGTGGTTCGTTTCAGATCAAGGGTCTTAAATTCTATATGTTGTTTCCAGCGCATTGTTATTTCCTTATTTTATAACCATTAATAACTAATAACTAACAATTACCCTAAGTACCCATTATCGCGATACCATTCGTATGTTTTAGTTAGTCCTTCTTCTAGCCCTACTTTAGGGTTGTAGCCTAGTTCGTTCTTGGCTTTATCAATCTTGAAGGCGCGATTTTGCCTGAACCAGTCAGCACGGCGACGGAAAATTGGTGGATCCCATGGTAGTGGCTTGTAAAGGATCTCTACAACTGTTGCAATTGCATATAGTGGCCAAAACGGAAAATATTTAATCTTGGCATTTTGCTTCATGATTTTATCGATCATGATAACAATATCTTTGATGTGATAAAACTTTTCATCAGCAATCAAATAAACGTGGTCTTCGCCGTTAACTTGTTCTGCAGCTAGCTCAAATGCATCAACAAAGTTTTCTATGTATAGTGGATGATATAAAGCTTGTCCATTACCAAAGAATGGGAACATACCGCTTTTTACGCGTTTAAATAGCATCAAGAAGCGTCCGGGATCACCAGGGCCGTAGATAGCTGTTGGACGAAGTGTAGTTATGTCCATGCCGTCTTTAATGAACTCAGCGGCAACTTCTTCGCCTTGATACTTTGTTACCTGGTAGTAATCTTCTGGTTCAATTGGTGTGGTTTCATCTCCTGGCGGATTATCAACATTGCCGTGAACGCCCTGAGTGCTACAGTAGACAACTTTACGTACGTTTTCGGATTTGCATATTTCTAGTAGCTGACGCATAGCTGTTACATTGGTATCGTAGTAGACACTTTTTGGGAGGTTAACCTTACGAAATGCAGCTGCTAGGTGGAATACTACATCGCAACCAGAAACACATTTTGTGACAAGTTCTTTGTCTGCAATACTACCAATAGATATTTTGGCGCCAAGCTCAACAAGATCGTCATGCATAATGCCTTTTTGGTTATCCAGAACGACAACTTCATTTCCTTTTGATATAAGGCGTTTTACTAAAGCGCTTCCTGTAAAGCCTGTTCCACCCGTTACTAACATTTTCGACATAATTTATTCCTTTTTTAAAACAAAGTTCTATTTATTAGATATTAGTTGTATTTAATGCATCTTTCACGAGGTCCCTGCTTGTCCCGCCATAGCCTTTTGGCGACGGCGGAAGCGGAGTCGAAGCGTGGCATTTCGGCTCCGCTCAATGTCCCACTGATAATAATTAGTCGTTATTTCCCTACAGCCTAAACCGCTACAGCCTATTTTGGTACCATCTTAACAATCATTGGTGAGCCCCAAAAATGTGTTAGCCCCAACGCACGACAGATTCCTTCTGAAACAATTGATAGTATCGGTAATTTTAAGGCGCGATGCAAGACCATAGGGAGAAAGAACTGTGCTTTTTTACGCTCCACGATATAGCCATTTTTCTTGAACTCATCTATCACTTCAGCATGCTTGAATAGTTTCCATGTTCTGGTGTCACCTTCAAACTTCTTTTTAGCTTTAAATAGCATTGGTGCTATCTTGTTAAGGCTCTGGCTGGTGGGGTAGTCGACGATAATTGAATCTGAACTGACGCGGCATAGTTCTTCTATAAGTTTAGGCCACTGCTCGCAGTGCGTTAGAAGTCTAAAGCAGATAATGGATTCAAAGGAGTTATCTTCATACGGCAGTTCAATAATATTGCCGACTTCGAAAGTACACTTGCCTTCATCAATAATAGGTTCAATCCGGTGCCGGCAACTCTCTGCACTGCTCAAGACCTTTACGCTATATCCATCTCTGCATAATGGGATTGCGAGCTGGCCGTGACCGCCACCAATATCTAACACCTTCTTCTCTGGACATGGCTTAATAAGGTTGAGGGTAATCTTTTCTTGAACGCTGAGCATCCATTCGCCTGTGCCACCAGAAAAACGTGCGGCATATTGGTCGTTAGATGTTTCAATATCGGCTGTTTCTGGGAAGTTATTCTCTATATTCATAAGTTATTTATTCTATCTGTTTTCTTTGATTTACGGCATTACTTCAGCGAGGGTAAAGGTAAGGTAATAATAGATAATGAACAAGTAATAATGCGTCAATTTCTGTTTATTATTGACGTACAGCTCTATTATATATGATTTTATAAGAAATTATTGAATGAAGTAGGAGTAAAAGAAAATGTATCTATTTTTTGACACAGAAACAACTGGGTTGCCGCGTGATTGGAAAGCGCCGGTTACTGACTTAAACAACTGGCCACGCATGATTCAGATTGCCTGGATTCTTTGCGGTGATAACGGAGATCGTATTGAGGCAGATGACTATATTATTAAGCCAGAAGATTTTACTATTCCTCAGGATGCAGCGAAGGTGCATGGCATATCAACAGAGAGA
>DAOVUR010000150.1 GCA_030632465.1 bacterium
ATCCATGCATTAGAAAAAATGCAAAAATAATAAAAGAAGTCCTCAGTCTTCCCTACTCCGCTCTTCAAGCTACGAAGGGCAGGCAGTCATCAGCTATCAGTAAAGCAGTTTTGTGTAGCGTTGGCCGTCTCGGCCAATCCTTCAAGTAGCGCGACGTCTCCGACCGTGTCACGGCGTAGCCAAAGGCGAAGATGGACGGAGCCACGCGCAGAAAAGCTCCGTCGGAGACGTCGCGCCACCATCCCTTAATAATTCTACGCTTTTCAGCAGAGCAGCACAGTAGAGCAGCAATCATTTTGTCCTATAATCATTTTGTCTAATCTTTTCAGTAGAACAGCAATCCTGTATATCCTATCTATCCATGTAATCACCCCCCATAGAGCAGTACAGTAGAGCAGCAATCCTGTAAATCCTGTCAAAATTCTTTTCCGTCGAGCAAAAATCATTCTGTCCGAAATATTCTCGCAATAAGCCGACCATTATGCTTATATTACCGCAATTAAAAGGAAACAATCATGGCTGACTCACTACAAAACGAGAAATTAATCATATTCGATGGTGCCTGCGGCACGACTCTACAGGAGATGAACATTCCTGATACCGCATGGGGTACCTGCGAAGGATGCAACGAATACCTCAATATATCCGCACCAGAGATCATCACACAGATGCACGCCGCTTTCATAGAAGCTGGCGCACAGGTTATAGAAACCAACACCTTTGGAGCAAGTCGAATTGTTCTGGCCGAATACGGACTAGAAGATAAAATGGCCGAAATCAATATAGCTGCCGTAGAGAACGCCAGACGCGCCATCGGCAATAGAGCTGGCCGCTACATCGCTGGCTCACTTGGCCCCACCACAAAACTAGTATCACTAGGCCATATAGAACAAGACGTACTTGCTAAAGACTACCTCGACCAGACAACCGTTCTGCTTGAAGCCGGCGTTGATGCCATAATCATTGAGACCTGCCAAGATTTACTGCAGGTCAAAACCGCTATCATCACAGTACTAGATGCCATGCAGGCAACTGGCAAAGAACTACCCATCTTCGTATCTGTTACAATCGAACAGACAGGCACAATGTTAGTTGGCTCCGATATCGCTTCTGTCTGTACTACACTAGAGCCATTCCCAATATTTTCACTAGGCCTAAACTGCGCAACTGGCCCAACTGATATGGAATCACACATGCGCTACCTAAGCCACAACTGGCCAAAACGAATCTCCTGCATTCCTAATCAAGGCTTACCAGAAGTTGTAGACGGCAAAACCGTATACCAACTAACCCCAGAAAAATATGCTGAACACATGAAAAATTTCGTAGAAGAACAAGGCATCAGCGTAGTGGGTGGCTGCTGTGGCACATCGCCTAAACATATAAAAGCTTTAGCGCAAGCTCTTGCCAGCTCTACCCCTGCAACAAGGAGTATATCATCATGAAACCATCCATCTCCAGCCTATATCAATCGGTAGATATTCAACAAGTCCCACGCCCACTCCTCATAGGAGAACGCTGTAATGCCAACGGCTCAAAACGCTTTCGCGAGCTACTACTTGCCGACGACTATGACGGTTGTCTGAAGATCGCCATTGAACAGCAGGAGGCAGGAGCACACGTATTAGACGTCTGTACAGCCTATGCCGGACGTGATGAAAAAAAAGATCTAACCACACTTGTGAAAATGTTTACTGATGCCGTCCGTCTACCGCTGGTAATTGATTCGACCACCACAGACTGCATAGAAGCCGCCTTGAAAATGTATCCCGGCCGATCTATAGTCAACTCTATCAATCTAGAAGATGATGGCGTAACCCTAGACAAAGTATGCCCGCTAATCAAGCGCTATGGTGCCGCCGTAATTGCGCTTACCATTAACAAAGATGGCATGGCAATGACCGCCGCAGATAAAATAGCTACTGCTAAAAACATATATGATCTCGCCGTCAACAAGCACGGACTACGCCCTAGCGATCTATTCTTTGATCCACTAACGTTCACGGTCGGTGCTGGTGATGAAACATTACGCGATGCCGCCATCCAGACACTTGACGCCATACGCGGCATTAAAGAAGAACTGCCTGGTGTATTTACCGTCTTGGGCCTAAGCAATATCTCATTTGGACTACCACCGCATTCACGCAAGATTCTTAATTCAGTCTTTCTTCACGAAGCGATAGATGCCGGACTCGATGCCGCTATTGTAGATGCCGCCAAAGTAGTACCGCTGGCAATGATTTCTGATGAAGACAAACAAAGTTGCATGGATCTTCTTTACAATAAACAGACTGATAACACCATCACACCGGTCATGGCATTTATTAATCATTTTGCAGACGTGAAAGATGATGATGATTCAACAAAAGAAGCAGAAGAAAACATTCCCCCCGAAGAAGCAATGAGCGAGAAAATTGTACGTGGTGAAAAAGATGGCATAGAAGATCTACTCTCAATTTTGATGGAGCGCTATCCACCAACATCGATTATCAATATCATACTAGTTCCTGCCATGCGGCATGTAGGTGTACTGTTTGGCAAAGGCGAAATGTTATTGCCATTTGTGCTACAGTCAGCAGAAGTAATGAAACGCTCTGTTTCATATCTAGAGCCCTTCATGGATAAGTCAGATATGGAAGAAGGCTTGAAAATTCTATTAGCAACCGTACAGGGTGATGTTCATGATATCGGCAAAAACCTAGTAGATATCATACTATCCAATAACGGATATAAAGTATTCAACATAGGAATTAAAGTACCGACAGAGACTATCATTGCTAAAGCCAAAGAGTACAATGTTGATATGGTAGGACTAAGCGGGCTACTAGTTAAATCAGCTATTGTCATGCAGGAAAGCATGCCGCAATACAAAGAAAAAGGACTAAACGTCCCCATCATGCTAGGTGGCGCCGCGCTTACCGAGAAATTTGTCGCACAGTCATGCGTGCCAGGGTACGACCATCAAGTAGTCTACTGCACCGACGCATTTGCAGGCCTAAAAGCTGTTCGCGACTTCGAAGAAGGCAAATTAGAATCAACAACCTATAGCGAGAAACCTGTGCGCCAAACTTCACAGGTCGTTGTAGCAGAGGCAGATATTGCACGAGACACGCCAGTACCGGCACCACCATTCTTCGGTACTAAACATGTAACTGATATCGATGCATCAAAAATCTTTCCGTTTGTAAACGATCAAGCACTGTTCAGAGGACGCTGGGGCTACCGCCGTGGTAAAATGAGTAGTGATGAATACAACGAACTTATCGCAGGCACTGTAATCCCGCAATACGAAGAGCTAAAACGCCGCGCCATAGATGAGGGACTTATACAACCAAAAGTAGCTTACGGCTACTACCACTGCTACAGCGAAGGAAACGAGCTGAAAGTAGAGCATGAAGATAAACTTTATACCTTTAGCTTTCCACGCCGAGAAGAAGCACCAAAACTATGTATCTCCGACTACTACAAAACAAAAGAAGAAGGTGGCGATATAGCCGCATTCTTTGTGGTTACCATTGGCGAAAAAATTGGCGAGATCGCCCATGAACTCTTTGACGGTGACGAGTATCACGACTATCTACTACTGCATGGGTTCGGCGTAGAGGTCACAGACGCACTTGCCGAATATTGGCATGAAGTAATGCGACAAGAGCTTGGTATCGCTAAGCAGAAGCCAAAAGATATGATCGGTTATGCAGTGCAAGACTATCAAGGCTCACGCTTCGGATTTGGCTACCCAGCCTGCCCAGAACTAGATGCACACAGAGATATCTTCGCCATGCTCAAACCGGAAATCATCGGCGTATCGCTGACCGAGAATATGGAGATGGTGCCAGAGCAGACAACATCTGCCATCATAGCCCATCATCCGCAAGCAAAATACTTCGCGGTATAAAAGCCATTCTCGCGCAGAGCCGCAAAGCCGCAGAGAAAAAACTAGATTAAAAAAACGTATTAATATCTCGCAAAACTGCAATAAATAATGCAGACTTTTAGCATATTAATAGTTGCAAAATATTTCAGTGCCATAACATTAGGGGCTAAACCATGATACAAACATTAGAAGCTACAATAGAAAAGAGCGGAGAGGTTCACTTGATCAATCCTATCCATTTAATGCATTCATGCCGCGCTATTGTAACAATCATCGAGGAACCTGACATTTCAGACACCTCACTACTTAGCCAACCAGCACTAGCTCACGATTGGGACCGTCCAGAGGAGGATGCAGCATGGTCACACCTTCAGTAGGGTCAGTTATTCTTGTTAAATTCCCTTTTCCGACCTTTCAGCAAGCAAACTTAGGCCGGCAATTGTACTTGCTGATGCAGGTCGCAATGATTGGATTCTTTGTCAAATAACAAGCAACCCTTATTCCGACACTAAGGCGGTTAAAATTATTGATACAGATTTCATCTCAGGATCCTTAATGCGAATAAGTTATGCACGTCCAAGTAAACTTTTCTCTGCAAACACATCGCTCATGACAAGAATTATTGGTGATCTAACAGAACACAAACAAACATCTATTATAGATGCTGTAATTAGCATCTTTAAACCTACATCATAAACATCTATTCATCTTTCTGAACCCTGACCGGAATACTCAAAAACTGATCGGTAACAATTTCACGTTTAACACCGTCAAACTCATTAATTTCATATGTCCATGTATTACCAGTATCAGAGTCAATAAGAAGCAGCGCCGGTGTAGATTTTAGTTTTATACTCAATAGCCGAAAACGTCCAGGGCGCGGCGGATAAGAATTTAAGTTTCTTAACATTTCCTCAAAAACTTCCAGATTACCGAAAGTATTATCCACACGAATCTTACCCATCTCAGGAATAAGCTTAACTAGCGAACCAGACGGCCACTTAACACCAAAGTTATCAAAATATATTTCTAACCATGGATTAGCAGGACGTGCTGAAGCTTTATTAGTACTCACTAGTGACAACTCATACTCATAAAAATCACTCATTACTGACGGTAAAACATCATATACTC
>DAOVUR010000210.1 GCA_030632465.1 bacterium
AGCAGAACTTGGTGACGATGCGGATGTGATACTGCGGAATGTCCAGTTTCTGAATAGTGTTATTGGGAAAATGAGTGGTGTTGTTACCGATTCAGCACAGATCGAGAAGTCTGATTTGAGATTAATTGTTCCCGGACTAGAACGGGCATTTTTAGTTGAAGAGTTCAATCGGATAATGATTACACTCATTGAATTGCCGGATTTTCAACGTGGAATTGATGTTTTTGTTGAGAAAGCAGATTTACACCCTTTTGAAGAAGCTAAGCTTTATGGTCATAATGCTACTCATGCACTGGTTGGTTATCTTGCACATGGCAAAGGATATAATACTATGTCAGAAGCGTTGGCTGATTATGAGCTTATGACGTTTGCCCGTGAAGCATTTGTAAATGAATCAGGAGCATCGCTTATTGCCAAATATGACGGAATTGACCCGCTATTTACTCAGGCAGGATATATTGCTTATGTTGATGATCTGCTAGAGAGAATGGCAAACCCATACTTAGAGGATCTGGTCGACCGTATTATTCGTGATCCTCAGAGAAAACTTGGTTGGGATGATCGGCTGATTGGCACTATGCGTCTGGCGCTCGGTGCCGGTATTGAGCCTACACGCTTTGCGTTAGGTGCTTATGCTGCTTTGCGTTTTACTGAACCAGATATTACACCAGATAATATTGGTGATCTATTACGTGCTATGTGGGGTGATGTGCCTGAATTAGAAGCTGAAGTGGATGCGATTATTGATCTGATTAAAGCTCATGCTTTAAAATAGCCGCACTATTAGGTGGTCTCCTGATCCACCTTCGTCTACAGCCTAAAAATCTAGAATCTTCAAAAAAATACTAAAGTTTCACTCTATCATTTACAAATAGGTGACATTTTATGTATACATATAAATTACTAGTATTGACCGTATGGAATAGTAGTTTTCTTATTATGAAGTTTTCAGACATGGTAAAACCAAACTTATAAGTTGAAAGTGTAAAGTATGAATAAAAAATATAGCAGTTTACTGTCGTTGTTGGTTGTTCCTGCGTTTTTTGTGGGTTGTGCTAAAAAGGAAGAGGCGGTTACATTAATTCGCCCAGTAAAAACGATGATTGTAGAGGATGCTGGTGCATTTGGTAAAAGGCGGGTCTTTCCTGGCCGTGCAGAGGCTGTTCAGGCTGTAGATATTGCGTTTGAAGTGCAGGGGCAACTTATTGAACGTCCTGTTAAAGTTGGTGAGGTAGTGAAGGCTGGGGTGATGCTAGCTAAGTTGGATCAGCGTGATTATAAAAACGATGTAGACTCTGCTATAGCTAGACTTGCCAGAGCTAAGGCTTATCTAAGTCGTATTGAGCAGGCTGCCAAAACGGGTGCTGTAGCCGAACAGGATCTTACTGATGCTCAGGCGCAGTATGATGTTGCTGATGCCAACCTGAAGGTTAAGCAGAAGGCCTTTACTGACACGCAGATTCTTGCCCCTTTTGATGGTACTATTGCTGCTTTGTATGTTGAAAACTTCCAAAATGTTCGCGCCAAAGAGAATGTGGTACGTCTTCTGGATATGTCAGAGATTGAGTTTAAGATTAATATTCCTGAAGCTTATATTACAGAGGCGAAGCAGATTGAAGATGTTACTGTTACTTATGATACTTTTCCTGGTCGACCTGTTTCAGCAACAATAAAGGAGATAGGAACTGAGGCATCTAAAACTACACGTTCTTACCCTGTCACTATGGTTATGAAGCAACCTAAAGATTTCTTTATTCTGCCAGGCATGACCGGTCAAGCGCGCGGGCGTTCCCCAATGACTGATCTGAGAAATAAGGAGTTACGATTAGTTGAAACATCAGCAGTTTTTACATCCGAGAAAGAGCGTTGTGTGTGGGTTGTGGATGACGAAACACTTACTGTTAAACGAACAAAAGTTGAAACGAGAGATGTGGGTGAAGATGGAATTCTAGTTACTGGCCTTGAAACAGGACAGAGAGTTGTTACCGCTGGAGTGCACTCTTTAAGTGAGGGACAGAAAGTACGCTTACTGAAAACCGCTACAGAAAAGGAATTATAACCATGGGGATTCCTTCATTAGCGATTGATAAAAAAGCCTTTACTCTTTTTGTGACATTTCTTCTTTTGATAGGTGGAGTATTTTCGTTTACAAAGCTGGGGCAGCTTGAAGATCCTGAGTTTGCTGTCAAAACTGCGGCCATAGTCACCTCATATCCAGGGGCAACAGCAGAGGAGGTTGAGCTTGAGGTTACTGATCGGATAGAGCTTGCTATACAAGAAATGCCGCAACTTAAGAATGTGTATTCATTCTCTCGACCAGGGCTTTCTCTGATAAAAGTGGATATTCGTCCTGTTTATACATCTGATCTTCTCCCGCAGGTGTGGGATGAGTTACGCAAAAAGGTAAGTGATATAGAGAACACTCTTCCGCCAGGTGCTGGTAAACCTGATGTTTCTGACGATTTCGGTGATGTCTACGGATTTCTCATGGCTGTTGTTAGTGATGGTTACTCTTATGCGGAACTTGAAAAATATGTTGATCATATTAAAAAGGAACTTAGTGTTGTGGCGGGGGTTGCTCGTGTTGAGCTCTGGGGGGACCAGGCAGAATGTATTTATGTAGATGTGAAAGAGGCGCAACTTTCAACATTAGGGCTTAATGTTGAGGATATTTATAAGACTCTTACCGAGCAGAATAAGGTTGTTGATGCTGGTGGTGTGGATTTGCAGAGTGAAAGATTAAGGATTCATGTTACGGGTGATTTCTCCTCCCCTGACGAAATATCTGACTTGATTATTCGTGGTCGTGAAGATGGTGATGCACATGGAGTGCGTGAGCTTATTCATGTGCGTGATGTTGCGACTGTGCATCGTGGACATATTGAGCCAAAGAGTGACGAGATGCGATACGATGGTAAAATGGCTATTGGAGTCTCTATTTCTAATGTGTCTGGTGAAAATATAGTGGAGTTGGGCGGGCGTTTGGATAAACGTTTGAATGAGCTTATAGAGAACTTGCCTGTTGGTATAGAGGTTAATCGTATTTCATGGCAGTCGGACATCGTTGATGAGTCTATCGTGAACTTCATGATTAATTTAGTTGAGGCTGTCCTAATTGTGCTGATTGTATTATGGATATCTATCGGATTCCGTTCAGCATTAGTTGTGGGGCTTTGTGGCTTGATATTTACTATTATTGCTAGTTTTATTTTCATGAAGATGTTGAATATCGATCTTCAACGTATGTCGCTTGGGGCGTTGATTATCTCTATGGGGATGATGGTTGATAATGCAATTGTTGTTGCTGATGGTGTTCTAGTGAGATTGCAGCGCGGAATGGATCGTACGAAAGCGGCTATCGAGGCTGCGACATTACCTGCTATTCCACTACTGGGTGCAACGGTGATTGCAGTTATGACGTTTTACCCGATAGCAGCATCTGATGAGTCTGCCGGCGAGTATTGTGTTTCACTATTTTACGTGGTAGCTATTGCGTTAATGTTGAGCTGGGTATTGGCTGTAACAATCACTCCTCTTATGAGTATTGGGCTTATCAAGGTGCCAAAGGATAGTGAGGGTGATGAGTATAGTGGTGCTATGTTTAGAATTTTTGCACCGATGCTTCGTGTATGTCTTCGTTTTCGTGTCGCTGTTGTTGTAGCATTTGTTGCCTTGTTGGTGGTATCGGGGATTGGCTTTAAGTGGGTGGATCAGCTTTTCTTCCCTTCAGCTGCGCGGGCCCAGTTTATGGTTGACTACTGGGCACCTGAAGGAACAAAGATTCAGCAGGTGTCAGAAGATATTAAAGTGCTGGAGGCAAGGTTACAAGAAGATG
>DAOVUR010000171.1 GCA_030632465.1 bacterium
AAATTAGTAAACTCAATCCGTGGGTTCCTCTAGGAATTGCGGGCATTGCTCTTGCGGTATATTTTATTAAAACATTTGCAGCAGCTGAAATAGCTTCATCTTCAGTTCTCGTAGTAGCTCTCTTCTTCACTATTCACGCAGGAATACAGCAAGCGAAGATAAATGTTGAACTATCCGAGCGTTTAACAAAACTAGAAGATCAAATAGCAAATAAGGCATAATGGTCGTTATTAGACGTTGGATGTAGAGATTAAGGAAAAAAGAAATGTGGTTGTATATCCTAATATTCACAAAAGTCATCGCGATAATGTTTCTACCCTATATGCTCATCGCGGGACTGGTTCGAGTGTTTCTTCCTCAGGCTAAAGTGTGGCGTTTAAGTCTTTTGAGCGTGCTTGTGACCCTGTTCGTCGATTTACGCCTGAATTTTTTTCTTAATCCAGTTCGAATAGACAGAATTGTAGCAGATGCTGTTGAATCCTCTGTTCCTTTTGCTGAATTAGGGTCTATGGCAGAAACACTTGCTGTGGGTTTGACTTTTTCCGCAATGTTTTTCGGTTCGATTCTAATTCCTCTCGGGTTTAGCAGGGGAGGTATTGCTATAGTGGATAAGCTAATAAAATGGGGTAGACCCAATAGCTTTTTTAAGGGCGAGAGCCGCTAAGTGCAAGAGATCCGTGGAATAGTTGTTTTGGGAATAGAGGGGTTCTCGTAGTTTGATTTCTCCAGTATAACATAAGGACATGCATAATTTTCACTATTCACTATTCACTATTCGTTATTCACTGCTTTTACTGGCTTGACCAGAAAGCATAAAATCTGCACACTTCACGCCAGATGAAAACAGAAAAAACAAAAATAGTAGAACATAGCCATTTGGTTGGCGATTACCGTTTATTGGTGCTTGATGCACCGGAAATATCCGCGCAAGCAGTGCCGGGACAGTTTGTTCACGTCAGGATTCCGCAGCTTGAGGAGTCAGCCTTAAGGCGTCCTTTTAGTCTTTATAAGGCAGAAAACTCCACTATATCAATTCTTTATAAGGTGGTTGGGCGTGGTACTGCAGCATTAGCAACTGCGGCTGAAGGCTCTGAACTTGATGTTATGGGGCCGTTTGGTAATGGATTCCCGATTCCTGGTAGTGAGGTTACCCCGCTTCTTGTTGCTGGTGGATATGGCGTTGCTCCACTATATTTGATGGCGACTCGTTGTCTTAAGAAGGGCGTTCTCTTTGTTGGTGGCGCTACTGCTGAAGATATTCTTTGTATCGACGAATTTGAAAAATTAGGCTGGGATGTTCGTGTTGCCACTATGGATGGTACCTTGGGCAGTCAAGGCCTGGTTACTGACGTGCTTGATGAATGGCTGACAGAAAATAGCGCACGTAATGATTATTCTCCTGCGGGGCATGAAATATTTGCCTGTGGCCCTGATGGAATGTTAAAGGCTCTTGGCGACCGTGCAATAGCTGGAGAATTCAAAGGCTGGCTCTCGCTTGATAAACATATGGGTTGCGGAGTGGGGGCATGCCTTGCTTGCGTGCAAAAACTTCAAAATGTTGGTGGTGATGAATATTGGGGGCGCGTTTGTAAAGATGGACCTGTATTTGAGTCACGTGAGATTGTCTGGGAAAGCAGTGAATAACTAACAGTGAATAGTGAATAGTTGTGGGGTGCCTACGGCGTGACTTGGACAATAATTACGAATTACGGAAAGGCAGTCCGTGTTAGTCCGTGTCAGTCCGTGTTAGTCC
Organism: bacterium; assembly: GCA_030632465.1. Classification (GTDB taxonomy): domain Bacteria; phylum Verrucomicrobiota; class Kiritimatiellia; order UBA8416; family CAMZLY01; genus CAMZLY01. Next base: position 1,754 of record DAOVUR010000171.1, read on the forward strand.
GTGCGGATTAGAATTACGAATTACGACAGAGAACTAAAACTGCACACTTGGAGATAAAAATTATGAATGATGAAACAAAAAAATCTGATTTGCCAATAGATGTGCCGGTTGACCTTTCGGTGAATATTGCCGGACTAGAAATGAAAAATCCTGTTATGGTTGCTTCTGGTACTTTTGGCTATGGTTCTGAATATGCTGAGCAGATGGATATTGATCGCCTTGGTGCTATTGTGGTTAAAGGGATTTGCATGGATGCATGGGATGGTAACAAGCCATCCCGCATGGTTGAAGTTCCTGGTGGGCTTGTTAATGCTATTGGATTACAAGGACCAGGTGTTGCTGGGTTTGATGAGAAGTATATGCCGTTTTTGCGTCAGCATGATGTTCCTGTAATTGTAAATATTTGGGGTCGCTCGTTAGAGGAGTATGGTGAGGTGGCGGCAGCCTTTGAAGATGTTGAAGGTGTTAGTGGCCTTGAACTGAATATTTCATGTCCAAATGTTAAGGAGGGTGGCATAGCGTTTGGAACAAATCCAACTATGACTGCTGATGTGGTTGCACATGTGCGGAAGAATACTACATTGCCACTTATCGTAAAATTATCTCCTAACGTTCCTAATATTGCTGAATTTGCAAAGATTGCGGAAGCAGAGGGTAGTGATGCGCTTTCGCTGATAAATACTTTGCCGGCAATGGTGATCGATGTTGAAACGCGTAAGCCTGTCTTGTCTAATGTGATTGGTGGATTGTCAGGTTCAGCTATTCATCCTGTTGCGGTAAAGCTTGTGTGGGAAGCCGCAAAGGCTGTGAAGATTCCGGTTATCGGTATGGGCGGGATTATGCGAGCAGAAGATGCTATAGAGTTTATGATTGCTGGCGCGGCTGCGGTTGCGGTTGGTACAGCAAACTTTATTGATCCGGTTGCATCGCTAAATGTGATAGATGGCATTGCCGCATATATGAAGAGGCATGGCATGAGCTCGGTTAGTGAGCTGACAGGAAGCTTGGAGCTGTGAACGGGGACTTAGGTGTTAGGGACTTAAGTGTTAGGTGTTAGTCTGCATCAATCTTTACCAGCTTTTCACTATTTAAGGAAAAACAATAATGGAACAGATTAGTAAACCTTCACGTCGTAGGCGTATAATATTTTGGGTGATATTGGTCACATTTGTGGTCTCTGGAGTTTGGTGGTCATTTTATCTCCCTTATGATGAAGCTGCTCTGTATCGTGCAGTTCCCGCGAATGCACTTATTATTACGGAGCACGATGATCTTGCTGACCGTTATCATCAGATTCTACGAAATAGTGCTGTGAAACGATCGTTACATCTGTTGGGTGATAATTCATTATCAGCAGATAGACTTGCGCGCGATAAAAGTCTTAAGTGGGCATGTAATCGTTTTATGTCTAAGAAGACAGTGTTGGCATTTGTTCCTATGCTGGCTTATAGTGCGGAATATGCTGATCGTTCTGCGGAAGCGTGGGTATTTGCAAGTTGGGTTGGTGGTAATGAACAGCTACTTAAGCGTGGGCTTATTTCACGTGAGATGCCGGAGCTTAAAAAAGAGCGATTGGAGGATGGTCTTACTATCTGGACATTAGCAAAAGAACATGTGGCTGCTGGTGATATGAGTCTTTCTATTGGTGTTTATGATGGTGTTCTTATTGGCTGTTTATCTGAAGATCCCAAGGCGGTACGTCATTTGCTATACCGCATGCGGGGACGTATTATGCAACCGGTCAAGCCGTTTGAACAAGATGATGGGTTTGATGATGCACCTGATAGGATTTGGATATCTAAACTGTTTTCGGGTGAGTTAACGGCGCACAGTGATGTAAGGTTAGGTCTTAGTAAGATTGGCGATGATGAGTTGCAGGGGAAAGTTGGCGTTAAGGGTGTTGCCGTTGAGAATAAAGTGAATCGTTCTGGCTTGGATAGTTCTACATTCCGTGAGGTAAGTTCACTGTTACTGGTAAAGCCAGAGATGTTAATGATTGGTAATGCAAATAAGGCTCTTCTTTATGGTATCGATTCAAAGTTGCAACAGAAAGTTGAAGAAGCTTTAAGGCCGCATGTTGATCTATCAAGTGAAAATATCCCCGCCTTTGTTGGGATGTTTGGTGGTGGGGCTAGTGGTCGTATAATGGGGTTGCGTATTCCTACAATTCTTATGGGTGTGAGAATTAAGAATCCTGAGTCTGTAATTGTGAATATTGATAAGATACTTGATCAGTTAAACTCGAAGATAGGGTGTGGATTGATTCCTCATCGCACAGGAGTGGGGGATAGTGCAAAGGTTGGAATAAGTAGTACTTTTGGTGGGCTGTTCAATACGATGCCGCTTGAGCAACGGCCAGCAATTAAATGTGTTGGCGATTGGTTGTTGTTGGCAAGTAACGCAAAAGCTTTGGATAGTGTTGTTTCTGGCAGGGTTAATCCAGGCTGTAGTAGTGTTTGGCCATCATGGACTCCTGATGGTGATAGTTGTCTTCGTTCCAGTTATTTGTGGTCTGATCTGAACTCATCTGGCAGAAGTGTTCGTAATGCATTGGCAGTCTGGTCATTATCTTTAAGTATAAGTAGTGATAAGAATAAGGCTATCAAGAAGGGGTATATCAAACAGGCTAAAGAAATTATAGCTATTATGCAGGGATTTGGTGATGCTGATCTGTGGGTTGAGGATGCTGATGGTGATATGATTATTAAGTTTCAACTGAGTGATTGATCGTTTTTCATGGCGTGCCAGATAGTCTTGTCGCGCCGTAATGAAATAAAGGCGGAAGTCTTGAAGCGGTTAAAACAAGTCCTCCTTCGCATACCTCGTGAAACTCGGTATGCCTACGGCGGACAGCCTTCCCTCTTCGCTTTGCTTCGAGCGAAGGGCTAAAAATGACGCCGTGTAAATTCT
>DAOVUR010000206.1 GCA_030632465.1 bacterium
CCTGATATTCATAAAACGGCATAACAATACGACCTGACAATTATTAAGTTAAATCAACTGAAACAATATATGTATCAAATCACCCCGCATAGTGCAATTCATTCTCAGGCAAAAAACATAATGAACATTGCAATGCTAAATGCCGCGTAAAAGATTAAGTAACATGGCATGAATCTTGAGGTACTGAGCATTGATTATATTTCTGGCTGGCGTGCCAGCCGGCTCTTCATCATAAAGTGGGGCAAACCTAAAACCTATGCTATAGTGATTGTGAAACCAACACTAAGCGGAAGGAGTTAGACATGCCCCACGATGAAAGTATATTGGGACTGAATGATTACAAGATCAAGGACATATGTCGTAATGGACGTAAAATAGTTATACATGCCCGGTATACCGGGCATGTATCATGTCCTCATTGCAGAAGTACTCGGCTTCGAAAAAAAGATAAATTTATACGTGAACTACGACATGAAACCTGGGGGCGTAGGCATTGCTATATACACTTAGAATCCTTGAAATTATGTTGCTTAGGATGCGGAAAGTATTTCAATCAACGTTTTCCAGGCATTCAGCCAAGGCGTAGAAGTACAGAGGCTTTTAGGCACGAGGTCTTTAAATCACACTTTGACGGTATATGCCGTAAAACCTTAGCAACGAATAAATGTATTGGCGCTGCCACAGTGGAACGGTGGTTTCATGATTTCATGAAGCGTCGGGAGTCGGAGATGAGCTCAGAGCCTTGTCCTGAAGAATTAGGGCTAGACGAACACTTCTTCTCCAAGAAGAAAGGGTTCGCCACAACCTTCTGTGACCTAAAGAATCATAAGGTGTATGACGTGACCCTTGGGCGCTCAGAAGCTTCATTAGAAGCCTATTTAAAGCGTTTAAGAGGCAAAGACAATGTTCGTGTAGTATGTATTGATCTCTCAACTACCTATCGGTCAATTACTAGAAAGCACTTTCCTTATGCTAAAATAGTAGCAGATCGATTCCATGTAATTCGTCTAGTGAATCATCACTTCTTGGCAACATGGAGAACACTGGATCCCATAGCCAGCAAGAATCGAGGTCTTTTATCTTTGATGCGACGGCATGAGGAAAATATGCGACCAGACCAAAGAGAGCGATTAGGGCTATATTTAAAAGAACATCCTGAAATGGAAATCATTTATGAATTTAAACAACGACTATGTAGACTTTTACTCAAGAAAATGTGTACAGTAAAGAAATCACGCATCTTGATCAGGCAGTTACTAAAGTATATTAACGAATTGAAGAGTTGCGGGTTTGCTCAGCTTGAAAAACTCGGCCGGACCCTAGGGTCCTGGGATCAGGAGATCGCAGCCATGTGGCGCTTTACTAAGAACAATGGAATTACCGAAGGATTCCATAATAAGATGGAAGTGATATCAAGAAGAGCCTTTGGATTCAGGAATTTTGAAAACTATAGACTTAGGGTTAGAGTAATGTGCTCTTAAATATATGGACTGCCCCTGTTAATGGTGTTGAGCCGAAGCTCGGTATGACTACGGCGGACAGCCTGCTCTCTTCGCTATGCTACGAGCGAAGGCTGGTGGAGGCGGGGGGAATCGAACCCCCGTCCGGGATAGAGTCACAACAGTGTCTACGTGTGTATTCCAGCTTGAAATCTCGTCGCTATAGCTGTCGCCGGAATGGGCCACTAATGCAACATACGGTCATGTAAGTGTTTCGCTTCGCCACCCGGCCATCCAGTTTTGAAGCTAGCCTATTATCGTCGCCTTACACCATCTAACAGGCGTCAATGGGAAGACGTCGCAGAACTAAGCTGCGAGGGCTAACTGTGTGTCAGCATTTATGTTTTTTCTCCGGATTTTTAACGAGGCCAACCAGAGTTCCTCGACACGCAACTGCAGCTTCAAGCTACCTCGTCGAAACCAGTCGCCCCCAGCTTTTGCTAGGAATGTTCATATTATCTGATATATAGACTCTTATTAGCAAGCTAGAAGTTATTATTTTTTATACAAATAAAGTATTATTCCACTATAACGGTAATAGTAAGGCCGTATAGCCTCTTCTACAGCAACCTCGTACTCCCAGAAAAATAATTCACCTACCCCCAATTTATCTTGCACTCAAACGGTACGATGCTTATTATGGCGATCAAGTAAGGCGCCTACATACATCGCATTGCAAGCGTCTTAAACGTAACAAAATTAAACACAAGGAGTATGTATGAAGCGTTTGTCACAAATCATTACTGGTAGCACTATCTGTTTGATGCTTGTCATGATGTCTGGGTGCGTTACAGGTAATTTTGGTGATGCCAAGATTGATCACAAAACAAAAAAGACATTAAAGAATATGTCAGAAACCCTCACTGACTCATCGTCTCTATCATATAAAGCTACAGGATATATTGATATTATAGAAAAAGATGGCACGTTAACACAAAGCTACGAAGAATTCACAGTATCTATGTTACGCCCTGACAAAATAAAAGTTGAAGCAAAAGTAGGTAAACGAGAACTCACAATGTGGATTAATAACGGTAACCTAGTACTATTAGACAAAAAGAAACGACTTGTAGCACAAACCGATTGTCCAGCCAACATTGAGTCAGCACTAAACTTCCTCGCAAATAAAGCCGCCAGCACTATACCCGGCACAGATTTTCTTCGTGAAGATCCATTAGCAGCTCTAGTAGCTTGGGTTTCCACTGGTAGCTATATCGCATCTGAAATAGAGAATGATGAAAAACTAGATCACTTACTTTTCACTCAAGGCCCTGTCACATGGCAACTCTGGATTACTGCAGAAAATGAGGCGCTTCCTAAAAGATTAGTAATGACAGAGACTGGCGGTTTATTGCGCGCTCAGTATCAAGTTGAGTTTAGCGACTGGAGCACAGCCCCAATCAGCGCAACAAGTTTCATTCCTTCCATACCAGCAAAAACAAAAGCTGTTGACCTTAGTAAAATCGCAAATGCACTGGAGCTTTAATCATGACTAAAAGACAACTATCACTAATAGTAGTATTAACAGCAGTAACCGTCTCTCTAACAGCCAATAACAGTATTGCTGCTGTTGAAACTGGCAGCTTGGTATACAAAGAAAAATCCTCAGGTTATTATGGCGGACGTAATTATGGCGGCGGGCGACGTTCACGTAGTGTTTATCAGCGCGGATTCACCCAGTCCAATCTGAACTACGATAAAGCACAGGAACAGAACATCAAAAATCAAGGCGATGCTCTTAGCCGACAAATCATGATGGATGAATATAAAGATGTCCTTCCTGCTGGTTACAGCTCAATAGCACTAAGTAATCTTTCCCCAGAAGCAAAAGCAGTTCTCGACGAGAAAAAGGCTGCTTCTGATGCAGCCAAAAAAGTAGCTAAAGCAAAAGGGAAAACTTATGTTGATCCAGTCAACCCCAACGCAACAAAGATTTTGCAAAAGATGAGTGATTATATCGGCGGACTAAAAACTCTGCGCATGTCACTTGACGAAATCAAAGAGGTTGCCACTAAGTCTGGTAAAATAGTGCAAGAACGCGTGCATCAAACGTATCTCATGAAACGCCCTAATAAACTTAGCGTTGTATCCAGAGGAACCAAGGTTGACAAAAAGTTTCTTTTTGACGGGAAAAACGTTGCTGTAAGAGATTACAAAAATGATAAAGAATTTACTATTGCTATGCCTGGCTCTGTTGATAATCTAATCCAGAACATGTACGATAAACGCGACTACGTTGTTCCTGTTGCTGATCTTTTATATAGTGATATTTTCAGCTCTATAAACAGCAATCTCACACAGGCCGATTACAAAGGCATTGCAATGATGGACAATAAGCAGTGCCATTATGTTATGTGCATGAGTGGA
>DAOVUR010000144.1 GCA_030632465.1 bacterium
AGGGCTGCTGGTAGTTCTAGTTCAGTAAGAATTAATATACCTGATGATGCGATTGTATATTCTCCTATGGTTGAGTTGGCTTTGAAAAGTATTAAACCGGGGCGGAAGAAGCGTATTCGGACATTTAATCCTTTATCGATGACAACAGAAGATATATTGGTGAAGGCATTACGTTATGAAAGTATAACCAATATGAATAAGGTTTGTTCTGCAACTCTGCTTTCAGCTGATTATCAAGGCTTAAATATTCTTACTTGGATTGATAGTGAAGGGAAGGTGTTACGTCAAGAGACTCCGTTTGGCTGGACATTGGAAGCGTGTGATGCTGAAACAGCATTGGTTAATATTGAGGGTGGTGCAGGTGGTTATGATCTTCTGGATGGGTTAGCGGTTCCTGTTCAAGGTGGGGTTGATATAGAGCGCAGTCTTGATAAGTTAGAAATAAAGATTAATGGATTCGCTTTAGATCCAGAGTTCCTTGTGACTCATAGGCAGCAAGTGTTGAAGCAAGGATCTAATAGTGTTGATATGGTATTGTTAAAAGAGACGATACCGACCAATAGTATCTCTTTAAGTGCTATGCCTAGTGATGTGCAGGAGTTTCTTGAGAGCTCTATCTATATTCAGTCAGATGATAAGAATATTATGGCTAAGGCTAAGTCTATTATTGGTTCAGAAGAGAACAGTATGAAAGTTGCACTGGCTATTTGCGACTGGGTGAATGAGAATATGGATAAGACACCTGCGATTAGTGTACCATCGGCTAGAGAAATTCTTAAGGTTATGTCTGGTGATTGTAATGAGCATACTTACCTATTTACCGCATTAGCGCGCTCTGTTGGGTTGCCGACAAAAGTTACCGTAGGTATAGTTTATAATAAAGGGTTTTTCTACTATCATGCATGGCCTGCAGTTTATGTTGGGCGCTGGGTGGAGATGGATCCTACGTTTGGACAGCATGCGGTTGATGTGACGCATATAAAATTACTTGAGGGTGAGTTGCAGGAACAGATGAAACTGATGGGTGTGATTGGACGGATTAGTATAGTAGTAAATAGTGAAAAATGAGTATCCAACAATCAATGCCCAATATTTAAGGAAAGAAGTTATGAATATTGATAAAAAAAATAAACTGGGACCGAAACCACCATGGTTAAAGGTTAAGATTGGTTCTGGCGCTGAGTATAAGAAGTTGAGGTCATTGCTTAAGGGGCAGGGGTTGCATACTGTTTGTGAAGAGGCACTATGTCCTAATATGGGGCGGTGCTGGGATAAGGGGCGCGCTACAGTGATGATCCTTGGTGATACTTGTACTCGCTCATGCAGGTTTTGTGGGGTTGCATCGCAGGCGCCGCATACTCCTGATGTAACGGAGCCTTCAAGAGTAGCTGAGGCGATCAAGAATATGGGGCTTAAAGATGTAGTTATAACATCGGTTACTCGCGATGACCTGCCTGATGGTGGTGCAACAATATGGGCAGAAACTATCAAAAGAGTGGCGGAGGCTGTTCCTGATATTGGTATCGAAGTATTGATCCCTGATTTTAATGGTGATGAAGCTGCGCTAGATATGGTTATAGCGGCAAAGCCAGTTGTATTGGGGCATAACTTGGAAACTGTTCCTCGTTTATATTCTGAAGTTAGGCCTCAGGCGGATTATCAGCAGTCGCTGGATGTACTGAAGTATGCGCATGATAGAGGCATGATTGTTAAGAGTGGAATTATGGTTGGCATTGGTGAAACCAATGATGAAATAAAATCTCTTATGCAGGATGCCGTAAAAACCGGCTGTAATATCTTTTATATTGGGCAGTATTTGCAACCATCTAAGCAGCATCTAGCAGTTGAGCGTTATGTGACACCTGATGAGTTTGAGCAGTATAAGAGTTGGGGATTAGAAATGGGGTTTGATGTGGTTGTTTCTGCACCATTAGTAAGAAGCTCTTATCATTCTGATGAGCAGGAGGAGTTTCTTAAAGGTAGTTTGTAAGACGCTGTAGAGAGTAGTAATGGGTTTTGCTGAATAAATTATGCCGTATGATGCATATATCTTGTTTGGATATCGCTGATTATGGTATAAAAGATAGCTTATCTGAAATATGTTGTTTCTTAGTATAGGTGAGATATGAATTTTGCTGAATGTTTACAGAATAGTTGTATTACTCTTGATATCAAGGGTGAGACTAAAAGTGAGATAATCACTGAGTTAGTGGACTTGCTAGATGTTGCTGGCAAGATTACTGATCGAGCGGCTGTGCTAAAGGCTGTATTTGATCGAGAAGAGCAGGTTTCTACAGGGCTACAGTTGGGTGTCGCAATGCCGCATGGTAAAACTGTTGCCCTTCGAGAGATGATCGTTGCCGTTGGCTTAAAGAAGGGTGGCGTAGATTTTGACTCATTAGATGGTAAGCCTTCTAATATATTTATCATGACAGTCTCTTCAGTATTAAATGCGAATGAGCATATTGAGTTTTTAGGTGCGATGAGTAGTATGTTGACTCATTCGGCCATTAGAAAGGCTGTGTTGAATTCGCAGAGCAGCCAAGAGTTAATAGATGTTTTAAAGGGTGACGAGTAGAGTATGAGCAGTTTGCATGAGAAAAGAATGGATATCTTTAAGAGGGCTGGGCTGTACCTAGTTACATCTGAGGTTATGTCGGAAGGACGCACTACTCGTGAGATCGTCAAGGCGGCTCTACTGGGTGGCGTTAAATTGATCCAACTTCGCGAGAAAGGTTTGTCTGGCAAAGAGCTATTTGAGTTAGCTAAAGATGTGCGGGCTATGACTGCTGCTGCCGGAGCCTTATTGATCATTAATGATGGACTTGATGTTGCGATGGGCGTGGGCGCTGATGGTGTTCACCTCGGGCAGGATGATTTTCCTCTTTCGGAAGCGAGGCGATTGGTGCCAGATATGATCCTGGGTTCATCTTCACATGATGTGGAAGAGGCTATAGCTGCTGAGCAAGAGGGTGCATCTTATGTGAATATAGGTCCGATTTTTACTACCGGTACCAAAGTATGGACTAAGGACTATTTAGGTATAGATGGAATTAAGGAGATAGCGCCAGTTTTGAAAAATGTTCCGTTTACTGTTATGGGCGGAATCAAGAAGAAGCATATCCCCGAACTGCTGGAAGCAGGTGCTCGGACAATTGCTTTAGTGACAGCGGTAACTGCGGCTGATGATCCAGAAGCAGCAACAAGAGAACTTTTGAATGAAATTAATGTTGGGAGATAGTAGATAGATGAGACCATTAATGTTAAGAGGGCAAGAGGCCTTTTCGCAGTTTAGAGTTGATGCAATAATAGATGATATGCAAGTTGGGTATCCTGAACTTGATGTTTTGTGCGTTTCGGCAAGATATATATATTTTATTGAGTCTGAAGAGGAGCTATCTGAAGATTCAGCAGTGAAGGTTTCATCACTGCTTGGTGCAGCAGAAGCTTTTGTTGAGGGTAGTGGGTTTTTTGTTACACCACGTAAAGGTGCTATCTCTCCATGGTCATCTAAGGCGACAGATATTTTTCATAATTGTGGTTTAAGTGATATTGTGCGTGTTGAACGTGGGATATATTATTGTGTGACCAATAGTGCTGGAGAGACTATTGGGCTTGATAAGCTGGGTGGCGGACTGAGTCTTCTATATGATCGCATGACAGAGGGTGTTTATAATGATGTATCTGATATCTTTGCGCATCCTGAACCAGCTCCATTTAAAAGCTTTGATATTTTGGGTGCTGGACGCTCGGCATTGGATGAGGCTAATACATCTATGGGGTTAGCACTTAGTGATGAAGAAATTGATTATCTATATGATGCTTATAGTAAGATTGAGCGTAATCCAACTGATGTAGAGTTACTTATGTTTGGTCAGGTTAATTCAGAACATTGTCGCCATAAGATCTTTAATGCCGATTGGATTATTGATGGCAAGCAGATGGATGATTCTCTCTTTGGTATGATTCGTAATACGCATAAGTTGAATCCTGAAGGTACCATTGTTGCCTATAAAGATAATTCTGGTGTGATGGAAGGTTTCCCTGATAGTTGGTTCGAAGTTAATAGTGGTGATGACAAGATTTACCGCTATAACGAGACGCAGGTTGATATGATTATGAAGGTGGAGACGCATAACCACCCAACAGCTATTTCTCCTTATCCTGGTGCTGCAACGGGTGTTGGTGGTGAGATTCGTGATGAAGGTGCGACTGGAACAGGTAGCAAGAGCAAGGCTGGGATAGCGGCATTTATGGTTTCTGATTTACGCGTGCCAGGTTTTGCTATGCCGTGGGAGCGTGAGATTGCTGAGTTACCGTCACGTCTTGCAACGTCCTTGGATATTATGACAGAAGGACCTATTGGTGGTGCTCGTTTTGGTAATGAATTTGGGCGGCCGCAACTATGTGGGTTTTTCAAAACTTTAGAACAGTCTAATGCTGGACGTTATTATGGATATCATAAACCGATTATGGTTGCTGGTGGTATGGGTAATATCAAACGCATGCATGTTGAGAAGAGTGATATTCCTGAAGAGTCATATATTATTCAGATAGGTGGGCCGGCCATGAAGATTGGTATAGGTGGTGGTGCTGCTTCATCAATGGATACGGGAACTAACTCGGCTGAATTGGATTTTAATTCCGTGCAGCGTGAAAATGCTGAGATGGAACGGCGTTGTCAGGAGGTTATCAATACATGTGTTGCGCTTAATGAAGAAAATCCGATTTTGAGTATTCACGATATTGGCGCTGGTGGGCTTTCTAATGGTTGTCCTGAGTTAGTTGCTGATACAGGCGGTAAGTTTGATCTGCGTGCAATTAATAACGAAGACAAGTCGATGAGCCCTATGGAAATATGGTGTTGCGAGGCGCAGGAACGTTATGTGTTAGCAGTATTACCGAGTGATCTTGAGCTCTTTTTATCGTTATGTGAACGAGAGCGCTGTCCGGTAGCAGTGGTAGGACAGGCGACAGGTGATAAACATTTATCACTTACTGATGACCATTTTAATAATAAGCCAATTGATATTGATATCGGCGTTATTCTAGAAAAGCCACCAAAGATGTTGCGTGATGTGGCGCATGCTGAAAAAGATTTGGTAGAACTTGATCTTGCTGGAGTATCTTCAGCCGATGCGTTGGAGAGAGTCTTGCACTTGCCTGCTGTTGCTAATAAGACATTCTTAATTACAATTGCTGACCGTAGCATTACTGGTATGGTTGCACGTGATCAGATGGTTGGTCCTTATCAGACTCCTGTTGCTGATTTGGCAGTTACTGCTA
>DAOVUR010000056.1 GCA_030632465.1 bacterium
GTAATAGCTGTTGCAGATGTAGAGTCAACTGCATCTCCAAATGTATAAGTGTCATCAGCACTCGCAGTCGTTAATGTGAACTCATGGCGCAGAAAACGCCAATGGCCACCATGCCTGTTTTGGATCTCAATATAGGAATCACTTACCCACCGAACAATATCCGCAAACTGCCCGGTCTGTCCGATAGTAGTACTAGGTCCGGATCCCGGTATTCCCGCCTCTCGCGCTGTCTTTTGGCATAATTGGCGAAAGGTAGACATTTTGCACCCTCTGGCCTTTAGCCTTAAGCGCAAAAGCCATTACATAGATTTACTATTATGACTGAGCGAATACCAAACTAAGCCATGACCTCCCTACAGGGTTTGCATCCTCAACAACAGAAAAAGGATACCGTAGACCTCTTGTGCCAGGGTTTATAACAACCCTCACCCCATCCTTGTTGACTATCTCTTTGTTGCTGTAGTGAGCAGGCTTAGCCCTAGCCAGTTGTTCCACAATATAGCGTGGAACAACTTTTGTTTCGCCAAACCGAAAGGTCTCTTCATTATTATTGACAGAAACTTCAAACATCTCCACTTCCAAGTCATGGTTTAGCTCATGGATATGGACTTTTACTTTTTCGTGCATAAAGGCCTCGATATGCGCCTTATCAGCAAATTCTTTAGAGTTGATATCAAACAAGCCAGTAACGATAGGAGAATCACCAATATCCTCTACGCCGCCAAGATCTTTTTCTGCTGCCTCAAACGTCTTAGAAAGAACGACAGGATTATCAATAGCATTAGTGCTTTGTTTTTTCAGGAACTCAAAGATTGCCTCATTCGCTTTGGCTTGTTCGGCCATCTGCATTCGGATTTCACCGAGAGCCAAGTCAGTATTTTTAACCACAGTATCCAGACATCCTTGAACGTCCTTAATGGTTGTTTTTGGGCCTTTTTTTGCTGCCGGTTTCTTCGCTTGCCTGGCCATAATATTTACCTTGAGATTAGCCACCAGAAAGTGGCATGAATTAACTTACTTGCGTGGTTGTCATGCCATCTTGAACAGCACACATGCCGTTAAGAAACCAATTTGTGCCATCACACCAAAGATGGGCAAAATCACCGTGTAGAGCCAAGCTGGCAACAAAACTAATAGTGTCTGCATCTTGAACTACAGCTACAGAACCGGCTGCATCTTCAGGAGAACAGATATTACCAACAATAATATTGTCGCTACTGTCAGTCACAACGGTATGTGTAGTGGTTGGGGCTGTAGCACCAACATGAAACCAAAATTCCAATCCAGCAGCAGGTGCAGGCAATGTACTTACAAAAGCCGTTGCTGTATTAAGAATGAAATGCGTTCCTGTTTCAGCGGCTGTAATGACGTTAGTTGTAGTAACAGCCTCAGTACGCACATCGCAGTTTGCATTGATTTCATCGGTAGTTGCGGTTAATCCATCAAGGATAGCCAACTCGATTAAATCTATAGTAGATGTCGTGCCATCTGCATTAACAAGTTTAATAAGAGCGTATTTGGCAAAACGCAAAAAATTTGTAATAGTTAATTTATCTTGTCGGTCAAGTAGTCTGGCCATGATAACACCTCATTAATAGGAGCGTATGCCCTACCTCGACAGGGCAATCGAAATTTACGAATCTTGGTTTCTGCGAGGCAATGTCATAACATCAACAATAGCGTTAGTGAACCGCGTTGCATTCCAATTACTTGTACCAAAGGTTGCCGTATCTGCTGTGGACCCATCTGTAGCCTGTTTCAGCACCTGGTAAGCAAAAGGTGTAAATGAATCAGGGAATGATGGGAATTCCGGGGTATGAAGAAAATTAGTGGTTAGCCCGTCCAGCTCTTCAATCGGCCCTTGGTAACAAACAACAGTACCATCGGCAAGTAGGCCCCATACAACAACCGCCCCCTTGCCGGTTATAGAGCCATCCGAGTTTGTAACAGCTAACGCAGGAAACGCATCACCACCCCCATCAGTAGTGGGAGTAGCGCCATCAGTAACAGCCGCTTTTGAATATCCCTTACCTTCGATACAGAATTGAATAGCAACAGTGGTGTCATACACTGTTTCCGCGCCTGTAGCGGTCAGTAAGCCCATAGTGGTACAAAAGTTTGTACCGAATAAACGTGATGCCTGTGTCATAATGTTTTACCTTCTCACTAATCGGTTACCCGAAAATTAATGTATTAGTTATAAATCCGTCACACCACACTCAAATACTGCCATCCACCCATCGTTTTGAATGAAAGATGCAGACCAGAATTTAGATCCAATGTAGCCACGCTGACCCATTGGGTCATTCTTGTCTTTCATGGTGTGTGGTAAGTGTGTTGGGTCGAAAGATTCCATCCCACGTAACGCTACATCACCCCATGCGTCCTCGGCTACTACAATAACCGGATACACATCAATGGAGCTGCCTCCGGTAGAGACAAGGCCAGTGCTACCAACAGCAGCGCCAGAATTGATAATAGGGGTTAATTCAGGAGAAACAACAAAGCGATATCGGTCAGTAGATCCGAGTTCCAAGGTATGCACAACCTTACGGTTGCTATATTCGGATGTTTCCTTAAAGCCAGGCAGCTCCCGGATATCATTTTCAACATCAGTGTGACAGAAAACCAAGTATGCAGCTTCTACCGGGGTAGTATTATAATTCCTGGAAGGCGACAAAATCTGAGTGATTAAATCACCGCGATTACCAGAAATACTACGGGTAATATTACGTAGCTGACCAAGGCTGATAGTCTCATCAACCGTTAGTCGGGTAGTGCCACCAGCATAAAATTTATTAGTGCCTCCTTTCAGCGCCCCATAGCGGATTTTCTCGCGGACCAGACCCATACGTTCGCCGGTCTGCTTTTTCATTGCGGGAGGGATATTGTCTTCGTATAGGTCAGCCGTTTTGTCTGAATACTGGTAGAGACAACTGTATTGGCGGAGTTTAACGGTAATATCTTGAGGCACAAGGGTGTCAGCTTCAGGAGTTACACCTTCGGCTGTAAGATGATCATTTGCCTCCACAACCCACTGGTTGATGGTTGTAGCGTTTGTGGTAGCTCCACCGAAAGGTAGCCAGCGTCTGAATATCACTGTATCAGACTGGTTTTTCCCCATCTTGTGTTGAGTACCGGTAATACCAAGGACTTCACGAGGTATGGAATGCTTCAGGATTTCGCCTTTCAGCTTACCAATTCGTGCGGCTTCTGTGCCAAACTTCTGGATAGTCATGGGAAATGCTCCAAATATCCAAGTGTAAAACCCCTGCAAACCTACAGGAGAACCGTTTTTACAAAGGACAATTTGGGTCGTTTGTTGTGCTTTTCCGGGGCTTAAGCGCCGGCAGTATTACTTTTTATCGCCAAAACCTTCAGCGAATGCTTCTTCTGCTGTTGGAGCTATATTACTTCTTTGCCTGCTGGAACTTTTGGTTGCGGCGACATTCTGTAATAGTCGGTCCTTCTTGCTCTTTTCTTTCCTTGGATTATCCGTTAATTCATGGCCTTTTTGAGCTGTTTGATATTCTGCAAACTGGTCAAGGAGCCTAATTGAGTCATCCGAGTCAGGGCTATTAAGCAATGTACCGAATTTCTCACCCCACTCAGGGTATGCATCCATAAAGCCTTGGTGTAACTCTTGGGCTCTAGGGTCACGATTGTAAGTTAAGTGATAGAAAGCAGCCCTTTCGTCTGGAGTTGGCCCATTTTCATAGACGAAATCCAGAAAATCACTCGTCTTTATCGTATCCTCCCACCCTTTATGCGCCCTGTCAAGGCTATTAATACTAATTTTCCTATCAACAGCATCATTTATAACGGTATTTAAGTCGCTCTTGGAGACATATTTGCCATCGCTTTCGTTTGAAATAAACTTCTGGATCAGTAACGCATGTTCTTTAGCGGTCTCCGCATATTCAGGAAACTGCTCTAAAAGATATTTATATTTCTCTCCGTCCTGCAGTGCTTCTTCTATTTGTTTTTTAGTTGGCGTATCAATACCGCTATTTTTGCCTTCCTGCCTGGCGCTTTCATGGATATTTAAAAGCTTGGAATTGAGTTCACCATATCTTGATTCACCTTTCCTTACACGTTGTTCAAGTTTTTTAATCTGCTCAGTGAGTTTATGATCTTCTTGTCCAGTAGCGTCTTCGGCAGCATCTGGTGCGGATGCGTGATCTGTGCTGCTTGAAGCTTCTAGGGCTTCTTCTGGTTCTGGCTTTTTTTCTGTGTCTTCTTCTGGTGTAATCTGTTTTTCATCAGGGCCAGTCACCAATTCATTAGCATCAAAACCCTCTTCAAATGCGGTTTCAGCTTCCTCGTCAGCAACAACCTCGCCATCGCTCTCAATGATTTCATCTAATTGCTCAGCAGTCGGCTCATTTACCTTGTTTTCAATTTGTTTGTTCATGATATTCTCCTGCTTAATAATCAAACAACCGCGTCAAGATATTTTTTCTTCATTTTAGCGCAATGGACCGCTCTTTTTCGCCGGTCTGTATTCGCACGGATTTCACCGGCCTCTACTAATATTTCCACATCATGCTCAGTCATCATCATAGTTTTATAATCGCCATACATCTTTTTATCATCTGCTGACATATTATCGTCTTCCTCTTTCATTTCATCCTTACTCATATAGCGTGAAGGGTTATCGTACATAATACTTGCCTCATTTGGTTACGTTTGGTGGTTTTACTAGCATTTTATTGTCTTTGCATTTTCCAAGAAGGTTTTTTAATGCAGCTATTTTGCCGCGTGTATAAGCGGTATCCTCTGCGTTCGCTTGATTATCATTCTTCTTTCTAAGAGAAGATATTTTATAGTCGAGATATCTTTTGATTTCCCGGTATGTCGAAGACCCTAAATCGAGTTTTTCCTTATCTAATATACCTTCCTTGAGTTTAGGGTTTATTTCCTGCTGAGCCATCCTGTTCATCCTTGAATTGCTTCATTGGAAGCTTTTATTTTGCGTACTAATTCCTGTGGCCTGAACGTTTCACCTACCTTAATTCCTACATAAAGTGTAGACTCGCCAGGGAACTGTGCCACACATCCAGATTCAAGGAATTCGATAACAATGGGTTCTTTTATTTTTTCAGGGATATCTACCGGATCTACAATAGTCCAGTTTTCGCCCATTTCATCTTCACACCTAAAGATAATTAGTTCTACTAATGCTGTGTTCATATCACCCACCTTCAAAATATATATCTTGTCTTGTTCCATTCCTGATGGAGTTTTTCAAAAATAGGAGAGTTGTAAAAATCACTCTCTTTTGATGGCTTCCCATAGTGCCATGACCCGCTAGGATAAACATTGCGACTGGATTTACCGTTTTGATGTTCTGGCATATAGCTCCAACCGATAGTAGTGCGCTGTCCTAATGGATCATCTTTATCCCTTAGCTCGGCAGGAATATAAATAAAATCGAGATTTACATTATTTCCCAACATGCTCACGGCATGATTAAGGCATTGCTCTATTAGTGAGTTTATATCTTTATGCCCATTAAACCGGAATACACAAAAATGTTTTTTTGACATATCAACGGATGGACTAGGCTTAATTATCTTTGCGAGGTTATCTGCAAATACATTAACGCCGGTAAGTATCGCGCCTGCACTTATAAGCCCTGCCTTTATTAGTTCTCTACGTTTCATATCATCCGCCTATTTTTGAAAAGCTTGATCATTTGGCGCTCTACCTTCAGGCTCGATAGCCGGGGTAGATACTTGTGGCCCTTTGCCGTCAGCACTTAACTGCATCTGCGCCTTAAGTCCCATTACAAATTCTGCCATATGGGCTTTGATTTTATCAAGGTTAATATCCTTTCCGCTAGCCCACTTAGAGTCCTCGGACATGGATTGTATCTCTTTATCAATGGCTTTCATAACCATTTCATAATTTTGGTCAGAAATCTTCTGAGTAGTGTCCCATTCTTGAGTAAGCTCAAGCTTGAATAGCATCCAGGCGATTGTCATTTGGGCCATCTGCACAGAAGAATCTGGTGGAGGCTTAGACATATTCTCTACTATCTCTTTCCATTCCTCATCATCATAATCAAAATTCTTAGGGTCAAGCTTTTGAGACATTAGATATTGGTTCATCCATTTTTTGGGGTCTTTCCCATATATAGGGTTCAGTACAAATTGCCCTAAACCAACAATAGATTCATTCTGTAAATCACGCTCTAATAAAGCAGATGATCCACGCGCCTCAATAACAAAATCACCTTTCTCGTTATCTTCTCCGTACAAAAGTATCCATTCGTAATACCGGCGGAGATGTGGGGTTGTGATATTATCATCGTATTGCCTGGCGATACGTCGAAGCACAGTACTACCGTCATTACGGCGCATCTGTTGGCCGCCTAAAGTTTCTTCGCGTTGCTGTTGTTGCCCTTGTAGTAGACTGGGTAAACCGGATATATGTTCTGCGAACTCCATGCCCATTCTGATAATGGCCTGAAGATCTCCTTGCATCATATCAATAGTAATAAAAGCAAACGCCTTTTTTATGTCGTCAGGTCCAGCCGCGTCCTCTCCTACAAACCACCCTTTTCTTGGTGCTATTTCATAAATACCATCAATAGGTTCTACCATACCTTGGTTAACTACCCACATTGGGCCACCAGCCATACCAGCGTTATCCATAAGGTTTCTACCCGCCCCATTGATTATACGTTGCGGAATCCTAATCTGGCGAGAGATACCAATACCGTAAGGCATACCCGATCTGCTTTGCCATACCATATAATCATAAGGGAAATCACCACCATCCAAGTGATTAGGAGAAGAACGAATCACGCGATTATTGACCATCACTATATGGATATCGACGTTTGTGATCTTATCCTCTGATTCTACATCAAGCCCCGCTGCTTCCAAATCTTCTTTCTTTAAACGCCCGTAATAATACCAAATTTCAAACAGCTTGCTTTTTTCTCTCCGAGAAAGTCCTAGCTGGTCGCCTCTATCTACGCTTTGATCATCCCAAGTTTTTGTAGCTTTAAATGGACCTTCCTGAATACATTTCTCTATTTGTTCCGCAATATAACCCTGGTCTTTTAAGTCGTTTAGTGCTCGTTCGCTTAAATCATCTCGTTCCCAGTGATACGCGCCATTTTGAATATTCATTCCGCATGAAGGATCAGGAAAACAATTACTAACATGGACTCTTGTGGATACAGGCTGTACCTCTTCTGTTTGTATTAACTCTCCTTCGATAAATGCCATATGTTTTTTCTTTTCCGGGATTGGTCCTTTCATGACACCCGTACCAGTGATACTTGCATCTTCTATTACTTTCCGCATTTCCGCGTTAAATTGACTCTCTATATGCCAGTCTTCTATTCTTTTTTCTGCACGTTTTGCTACTGCTTTTGCTTCTTCAACTATCATTTTTTCATTGGCAATGATCTCTGCTACCATTGACTGAACTTGCTCTTCTGGAACTTGTGAGCGGATCTGTTGCTCGATTTTATAAGGGACATTACCACCAGCAACAGCAATCATATCCGGTATAGGTGTTGGATTAATAGCCCAGCCTTTATCATCTGTGGGTAGCAGCATATCACCTACTCTGGCAGACGCAGAATCACAATAAGGACGAGTGATATTAAAAAAAACAGTGGACCCGGTATCTTGTTTTTCTTGTAAAGCGCCTTGCCCTAAAGGTTTAGATTCCCAAGAACCTAATTCTCCACGGTTTGTATCATCAACACCCTCATAATGTTCCCTATCTTCCATCCATTCATTTTCTATGCCGGAATTAGTACGGTAACCAATAGCATCGGTCCGGTACTTAGCTAAAGATAAACCGAGCTTATCCAACATCTCGGCCTGGTCTTCCTTCTCCTTTTCGGTTAATTCTCTACTATCGTCGAAATCCAGTTGCTCCGAATTATCTAATTCCTGTACCTCCTTTATAGCCATTATTATTAATCCCTGGAGGTTATTAGCTCAACTGTAAATATTTCACCAGATACTGGTGTGTATGCGTTTCTTGCCACTAGTTGGCCATAAAGATCTGTTGTTGCACTCTTTAGGGCTAATCCAAGGTTAAATGCTTCACAGACAGCATTACCTGCAGCGTCAGCTCCAGCATTACCTACTTTCCAATTTGCAAGGGGAAAATCAATAATTCCAACAAGTGTAAGCATTTCGGTGTCTGTTGGTGCAAAGGCATCATTATCCACTACTTTAACGATATCGGTATGGAATAACCATAACTCGGCATCCAATTTAGTAGATTTATTGGCACTACTGTGCAATCTCGCAGTGGCTATGGCACCACCCAGTTGTTTATTTTGCGTACCTGGCCTGAATATATTGCTAAATATGAAATGGTCGTTTGTTGTTATTTCTGAGATAGCATCACCAGCCGTATATGCTGTTGTGTTTGATGGCCTTGTAATAGTGTCCACCGACCTGCCAGTATTAAACTGTACTCTTACCTCTTGTACCTGTGCCATGGAATGCCTCATATGTATATGGATTAAACAGAATTATACATTAAACCTATAATTCTGTTCACATAAACCCAATTTTTAATAACTTGAGTGATCATATCACGTCTGTATGTGTGCAACCTAGTAACAGGCGCATAAGTACCTTGGCGATTAATGCCCTCATCAGGCACAATAAGGTTCTTTCCAGCAAAACTGCCAGCATCACTACCCCTTGGTACTCCATTAAGCCCGAGTCTCATAGGAGCGCCCTTATTAACTCTACAGCGAATATAACTGCAGCCAATGCAACTACCCATTTCATTACTCTATTGTTTGCAGGAGATGTAAATGTTTCTTTGATGGGTTTGATTGAATCATTGGTAACACGCTCGTAAGATTTTTCCCTATATATCTGTCTCTCCACATTATCAACTTGATGATCTGTAAGCCCACAAAGAGGATCATGTGCGTGTTCTCTTAATCTTTCTACCAGTTCTCTTTTAGTCATATGATAACAAACGGTGTGCCATTAATAGGCGCTTCCGTTATTCCTCCTGCATTGAATGTTATTAGTCCGCTTGCTGAAGCATAACCGGTGATATCTGTTTCCTCTCCAAGCAATGGGGCGCCAATAAATGAAACATGTCTGCCAATGAATCTATTGTCATCAAACCCGGTTAAATTAGTTGTCATTGCAGCAGTGGTTAGTGTTCCCGTTACCGCTGTGAATGTATCAATTATACCAGCAGCAGCGGCGGCCTGTGCAGCAGCAGCAGTTGAAGATCCAACGATCTTAACCATATCTGCCATAACTTCTTCTGTTACTGGATCAAAGTCATTTAATACTGCAATATCAGAAGCAACATTGGCGATATCGGTAGAAACATCGGTATCAGTTGGTGTGCCAAGTACTGCTGGTAGCGTAGTGCCAGTATCAACCAA
>DAOVUR010000119.1 GCA_030632465.1 bacterium
AATACCATCAAGATCTGCGCCATCCAGCCCTTTCTTGTCACGACCTACATCAAAGGCTGCATGAAAATCCTGAGCCATGGGGCCGACGTGGCGGACATCGTATCCTTTGTATACCCACCATTTGATTGGTAAGTTGGCTACTTTATTCAGTATTTCGGAACTGTCGACGGGTTTGAAATCTTCCTTTTTGTTTACATCACTGGTAAAGGTCCAAGATGCATCTCCCGGAACCCAGCTTACTTCTTGGTTGGATTCGGCGGGTCCGCTGTTGAATAGTACGCCTCCCTGACATCGAAATGATACTTCATTATTAGTCGTTGATGAAAAATCGGCATCTTGGGCATCTGCCCAGACGAACGCTCCAGAATGTAAAGCATTCGCACGGCGCCCTGCGGCAAAGGCGTGGTCGGCATCGTTTCCGATCGTATTGTTTCTCCCTCCAGGAATGGTTCCGTACCAAACATCGCTTTCAATCGTGTTGTAATATCCCCCGCCAATGGATCCATAAGATCCACTATCCTGAATCTCGTTTCCCACGCCACCTGCAATACAGGCATAACCTGCTGCTACCTGAATTTCGTTTAGCCGGCCACCACCGATGGCGCATTGAGTGCCTGCGACCTTGTTTAGAGAACCACCTCCGATTACATTGTAATCTGCGTTAGTACGGATGATGTTATCCTCTCCGCCTCCGATGAATGAATAGTCTACGTTGGGTTCTATGTCATTGCCTGTACCACCGCCAATAACGCTATGATCTACGTTCTCTTGCATTATATTGTTTTCGCCCCCGCCAAGGAAATTGTATGTTGAAGTAGGTTGAATGGTATTATTATTGCCACCGCCGATGGCGCTATACTGTGAGTTTGTTTGAACCGTATTCGCACGGCCTCCGCTGATGACACTGTAATCCGCATTGCTTTGAATGTTGTTTATGTACCCGCCACCAATGGAGGCCGCGTCCCCGTCCGGTCCAATCGTATTTTGATATCCACCTGCGATGGTGCTGCTATACGAATAGAAACCGATTTCATTTTGTATACCGCCAGCAATTACATCATACAGAGAATTGCTTATGATGGTATTCGCGGAGCCGCCACCAATCACGCTGACGGTAGAACCGGATTCAATTGTATTCCCTGAACCGCTACCGACAAACGCATATTCGGCACTAGATTCAATTGTATTATCCGCACCGCCAGCAATGGTGGAATAGGGGGCGAAGACCTGATTTGGACCGCCGGCTAAATTTCCGCCACCGACCACGACTGATCCCGCCGCCGTTGCTGCATTACCGGAATAGCCCGCCGCCCATCGTGGATTTACGGCAGGATCGATTCTGAACGCGCGCTGATTATTGACTCGGATCTCCAAGCCCCGGTTATCAGTGGTTCCCACAAAATGGACTGCTGGGGTTGTTCCTGCATTTCCGTTGACTTTCCAGAAGATGTTGGAAAATGATGCCGGGTCTATATCGGCAGCAACAATGCTACCGTCCTCAATTTTATCGCTTGTCACGGCGTCGGCAATCAATTGCGCGGTATCAACTGCTGTATCTGCAATTTTCGAGGCTGTTACGGCGTCATCGGCTAGATGAATATCCTGGACTGCGTCAGCTGTGAGTTTATCACTTGTAATCGTGCCGTCTTGAATGTCCCTTGCCATTAAGGAATAGCCAGCGGCGACAATGCGTGAATTTGGCGTTAGCTCTTCGGGGCCATAGACGCCATCATCGAAAGTTACCCGCAGGCGTACATCTGAATTGGTGAATATTTCGGATGGCAGGGCTGCCATATTGGCAAGTGCTGTGTCTCCTAGTGTAGCTGAGTAGAGACCTTTGGTGACGGAGATATCTATCGGTGCACCATTTGTCCAGTAGACTTCATAGGACATATTTGGTGGCGGAGCGTCTATTGTTACAACTGGAGCGGTGGCATAGCCACTGCCTGGATTATCCACGACGATATTTGTTACTGCGTCCCCGCCTAGCTGAGCGTGGGCTGCTGCTCCGGTTCCGCCACCACCGCTGAAGGTTATGGCTGGAATTGAAACATAGGCTGATCCGCCACTGTCAACGCTGACAATGGTCATAAAGCCACCAGATACCGTTGCTGTTGCTGAAGCTTGATGGTTAAGGTTGGTACCTCCATCTACCAGTGCAAACTGGAACTGTGCCGTACCGTTGAAGTTGGTTCCGTCGACCGATACGCGGCCTTGATAGTTTAGTTGTGATGGTACCTGAGCTATAGTCAGTGATACGGGGATAATGATACATAAACCAACCAAACGAATTTGACCAATCATCTTTTTCATGCGGAGTCCTCCTTATTTGTACAGCAAAGTATGCTTAAATAAATCTTACGATAAAACAGCAATAATAGATATTTAACAAATAAATACAGTAATTTTTGATAATAGCCAAGCTTAATTTGAAGCGGATTATTTTTCATCTTCAAGTATAAATAACCCTGAACTATGAACCTTTGAACCTTGGACGCTCTTTTTAGGATTATACCTTATTTTTATATTTTGTTTGAGTTGCTGGAAATTTTTGCTATATTTCCCCGTTTTGTGAGAAAAGATAAAGATTTTTTAAGAACCAATGCTACAGAAAATAGAATAAGGTGGATAGAGTTATGACATTTGATAAGATTAAAGTGCCAGTTGATGGCGAGAAGATTGTTGTTGATGAGAATGGTAAGCTGAATGTGCCTAATAACCCGATTCTTCCTTTTATTGAGGGTGATGGGATTGGTGAGGATATTACTAAGGCTGCTATGGTGGTCTGGGATGCTGCGGTTAAGGCTGCTTATGGCGGTGAGAAGAAGGTTTCTTGGATGGAAATCTATTCTGGCGAGAAGGCTGTAAAGGTTTATGGCGATGATGTATGGCTGCCGGAAGAGACTATTGATGCGGTAAAAGAGTACCATGTTGCTATTAAGGGGCCACTTACTACGCCTGTTGGCGGCGGAATTCGTTCTTTGAACGTTGCTTTGCGTCAAAAACTTGATTTATATGTATGTTTACGACCTGTTCGCTGGTTCGAGGGTGTTCCTTCACCTGTTAAGCGCCCTGATTTGACTGATATGGTTATTTTCCGTGAAAACACTGAAGATATCTATGCTGGTGTTGAGTGGGAAGCTGGTAGTGATGATGCCAAGCGGATAATCAACTTTATGCAGGATGAGCTTGGTGTTACAAATATTCGTTTCCCTGAAACATCAGGTAT
This sequence comes from bacterium, assembly GCA_030632465.1. Lineage (GTDB taxonomy): Bacteria > Verrucomicrobiota > Kiritimatiellia > UBA8416 > CAMZLY01 > CAMZLY01. The sequence goes on from DAOVUR010000119.1 coordinate 3,230, forward strand.
AGGAATTAAGCCTATTTCTGAAGAAGGTTCTAAGCGTTTGATTAGATCTGCAATTGAGTATGCTATAGAGAATAAGCTACCTAGTGTTACTTTGGTGCATAAGGGCAATATCATGAAGTATACTGAGGGCGGCTTTAAGAGCTGGGGTTATGAGCTGGTTCGTGAAGAGTTTAGCGATGTTGCTATTGCGGCTGAAGATTGTAACTGGGAAGCGCCAGAGGGTAAAATTTTGATTAAGGATGTTATTGCTGATGCGTTTTTACAGCAGATATTGACGCGTCCGGCTGAGTATTCGGTTGTGGCAACGATGAATTTGAATGGAGATTACATTTCTGATGCATTGGCAGCTTGTGTTGGTGGTATTGGAATTGCGCCTGGTGCTAATATCAACTATACAAAGGGATTGGCTATATTTGAGGCAACACACGGAACAGCGCCTAAATATGCTGGTTTGGATAAGGTTAATCCAGGTTCCTTGATTCTTTCAGGTGAGATGATGTTCCGCTATATGGGCTGGGATAAGGCTGCTGATCTTATTATAGAGGGTATTAACGCCACTATTGCTGATAAAACAGTTACTTATGACTTCGCTAGACTTATGGATGGCGCTAATGAAGTTAAGTGTAGTGAATTTGCGGCAGCGATAGCGAAAAAAATCAGTGAGTAATGAATAGTGAATAGTGAATAGTTTTCTGGATTTATATCTAATTCGTTAATAAAAGAAAAATAAGGTACAAATAAATAATTAAAAAACATCCGTTAGTTGGTTGACATAATCGCATGTTTTGCTAATGTTATGCGGTTTTGACCCCCGATAGAGAGGTGTCGAAGTAAAGGTTAATTTTAAAAGGGACGGCGGTATAGCTTGCTATTGATCAATGAATTGTTGATTGGCGGGTGCTTTGTACTGTTGTTTTTTCTGTTGTAAAAGTAGGTGGCTACTAAAGCGAAATAGATTGATTAGGTCGCCCATGTAGCTCAGTCGGTAGAGCACGTCCTTGGTAAGGACGAGGTCAGCGGTTCAATCCCGCTCATGGGCTCCACAGTTTAAGAATGAGATAGTTAATAAAAAATAGGTTGGAGGAAGTACACAATGGCTAAGGAAACATTTGATAGGTCTAAACCACACGTAAACGTTGGAACAATTGGTCACGTTGACCATGGTAAGACTACATTAACAGCAGCACTTACAAAGGTGCAGTCACTTAAAGGTTTATGCGAATTTATTGCATACGATGCAGTGGCTAAGGCTTCTGAGTCACAGGGACGTCGTGATTCAACAAAGATTATGACTATTGCAACATCTCATGTTGAGTATAGTTCTGACAAACGTCATTATGCTCATGTTGATTGTCCGGGTCATGCTGATTATGTTAAGAACATGATTACTGGTGCCGCACAGATGGATGGAGCTATTTTGGTTGTTAGCGCAGCTGATGGTCCAATGCCTCAGACTCGTGAGCATATTCTGCTTGCTCGTCAGGTTGGTGTACCAGCGATTGTAGTTTTCCTTAACAAGGTTGATTTGGTTGACGATCCAGAATTGCTGGAATTGGTTGAGCTTGAAATCAGAGAGCTACTTTCTAAATATGATTACCCAGGCGATGATATCCCTATTATTCAAGGTGATTCACTTTCTGCAACACAGGCTAATTCAGCTGACGATCCTGCATGTGAATGTATCCAGAATTTACTAGATGCTTTGGATAATTACATTGAAGAGCCTGTTCGTATTATCGATCAGGACTTCCTAATGCCTATCGAAGATGTGTTCTCGATTGAAGGACGTGGAACAGTTGTAACAGGTCGTGTTGACCGTGGTATTGTTAAAGTTGGTGAAGAAATTGCAATCATCGGTCTTAAAGATACGGTAAAGACAACAGTTACTGGTGTTGAAATGTTCCGTAAGCTTCTTGATGAAGGTCGTGCTGGTGATAACATTGGTGTATTGCTTCGTGGAATCAAGAAAGAAGATGTAGAGCGTGGACAGGTTCTTGCTAAACCAGGATCAATTACACCTCATACAGAATTTAATTGCGAAGTATATATTCTTAGCAAAGATGAAGGTGGTCGTCATACACCATTCTTCAAAGGATATCGCCCACAGTTTTACATCCGTACAACTGATGTAACAGGCGATGTTACTTTGCCAGAAGGTGTAGAGATGGTTATGCCTGGTGATAATATTCATATGGATGTTAAGTTGATTGCTCCTGTAGCTCTTGAAGAGAAGATGCGTTTCGCTATTCGCGAAGGTGGTCGTACTGTTGGTGCAGGAACAGTTGTAACAATTAAATCATAAATAAATAGCAAAATATGGGGTATTCGTAAGTTGGATGCCCCATATTTTGATTTTAACCGGATGGAGCTGTAATGGCGAGAGATCATGCAATATTGGCTTGCACAGAGTGTAAGCGGCGTAACTATATCAAGACGCGCAATAAAAAAACAATGGCTGAGCGTATAGAGCTCAAAAAGTACTGTCGTTTTGATCGGAAACATACAGTGCATAGAGAAGTTAAGTAAGTTCTATTTTCGGGATTAGGTATTTGTTAGGCCAGTAGCTCAATTTGGCAGAGCATCGGTCTCCAAAACCGAGGGTTGGGGGTTCGATTCCCTCCTGGCCTGCCAGTAATGGCAGCGAATATTTAGTTTTGATATTAAGCAAGTTAGAGAGTACGACTAGTTATGAGTGAAAAGCAGAGTAGTTTAAGCGGTATTAGAGGCTTCTTTTCTGATGTTGGTGCCGAGATGCACAAAATTACATGGCCTGAGCGTCAGGAGTTAGTCGGTTCTACAATAGTTGTTATTGTGTCGGTGGTG